>JAYRKO010000016.1:0-13693 GCA_041905745.1 Tagaea sp.
CGCATGATCGCGGCGGCGACCGGCGCCTGGGGTCGGCTCGACATCGTGGTCAACAATGCGGGCGTCAGCCACCGCAACGGGCCGATGCTGGGCGTGGACGAGGCGACGTTCGACCGCATCTTCGCCGTCAACGTGAAGTCGATCTATCTGGCGGCACAAGAGGCCGTGCCGGTCTTCCGCAAGCAGGGCGGCGGCGTCATCCTCAACACGGCGTCGACCGCCGGCATAAGGCCGCGGCCGGGTCTCGTCTGGTACAACGCGTCGAAGGGTGCGGCGATCTCGCTCACCAAGGCGATGGCGATCGAACTGGCGCCGGAGAAGATCCGCGTGAACTGCATCTGCCCGGTCGCAGGCGACACGCCGCTGCTGGCCACGTTCATGGGCGAGGACACGCCCGAGAAGCGCGCGCAGTTCCGCGCCTCGATCCCGATGGGCCGGTTGTCGACGCCCGAGGACATCGCCAACGCGTCGCTTTACCTGTGCTCGGACGAGGCCTCGCTCATCACCGGCGTCGCCTTCGAGGTCGACGGCGGCAGGTGCATCTGACATGCAGGTGCGCGCCGCGATTCTCGAAGCGATGGGCGCCCCGCGCCCCTACACCGACAGCCGCCCGCTGAAGATCGAGCGGATCGAGCTTGCCCCGCCGGGTGCGGGCGAAATCCGCGTGCGCATCGTCGCGGCCGGGCTCTGCCATTCCGACCTGTCGGTCATCAACGGCGACCGGCCGCGAATCATGCCGATGGCGCTGGGCCACGAGGCCGCGGGCGTGGTCGAGGAACTGGGGGCGGGCGTCGAGGATCTCGCCGTCGGCGACCATGTCGTGCTCGTCTTCGTGCCGTCGTGCGGCTGTTGCCTGCCGTGCGCGGAGGGGCGCCCCGCATTGTGCGAACCGGGCGCGAAGGCCAACGGTGCGGGCACGCTGCTGTCGGGAACGCGGCGCATCGCACGCGCCGGAACGCCGGTCCTCAACCACCATCTCGGCGTTTCCGCGTTCGCCGAGCAGGCCGTCGTCTCGCGCCGTTCGGCCGTGCGCGTGCCCAAGGACGTGCCGCTCGACGTCGCAGCCCTTTTCGGCTGCGGCGTGTTGACGGGCGTGGGCGCGGTCGTCAACACCGCGCGCGTGCAGGCGGGCGACACGGTCGCGGTCGTGGGGCTGGGCGGCGTGGGTCTCAACGCGCTGATGGGGGCTGCGGCCGCGGGTGCGCGCGCGATCGTCGCGGTCGATCTCGATCCGCGAAAGCTGGAGCTTGCGAAAACGCTCGGCGCCACCGATGTGGTCGACGCGCGCGCCGAGGACGCGGTCGAGCGCGTGAAGGCGCTGGTACCCGGCGGCGTCGACCATTCGTTCGAGATGGCGGGCTCGGTGAAGGCCCTCGATCTCGCCTATCGCATCGCGCGGCGTGGCGGCACGACGGTGACGGCCGGCCTGCCGAACCCGGCGGCGACGATGCCCTTCTCGCCGGTCAGCCTCGTGGCCGAGGAGCGCACGCTCAAGGGCTCCTACGTCGGCGGCGCGGTGCCGCTGCGCGACATCCCGCGCTACATCGACCTGTGGCGGCGCGGCCAACTGCCGGTCGACAGGCTGATGAGCGGGCGCATCGCACTCGACGACCTCAACGCCGCGTTCGAAAAGCTCGCAGCCGGCGACGTGGTGCGCCAGATACTCTGGATGGGCTAGCGCGCGTTCACATCGCCCGGACGGAGGCGAGGAACGCCGCGACCTGGCTGCTCAGGTCGGTCGAGCGCGATTTCAGCTCGCGCGCCGATTCCAGCATTCCGCCCGACGTCTGTCCCGTCGACTCGGCCGCCTTGCGAACGCCGTCGATGTTCGAGGAGACTTCGCGCGTCGCCGCCGACTGCTGTTCGACGGCCGCGGAAATCGACGTGTTGACCTCGCGCACGCGCGTGATCACGCGCGTGATTTCCTGGATCGCGTCCGCGGTGCTCTTGCTCGACGTCTGGATGCCGGCGATCTGCTCGGAAATCTCGTCCGTCGCGCGGGACGTCTGGTTGGCGAGGTTTTTCACCTCCGAGGCGACGACCGCGAAGCCCTTGCCGGCTTCACCCGCGCGCGCGGCCTCGATCGTGGCGTTGAGTGCCAGCAGGTTCGTCTGACTCGCGATGCCCGCGATCAGTTTCGTGACCTCGCCGATCCGCTCGGCGATGCCCACGAGCTCGACGACCGTCCGATTCGATCTTTCCGATTCGGCCACAGCGACGTCGATGACCTTCGACGCTTCGCCCAGCTGGCGGGAAATCTCGCTGGCGGAGGCCGAAAGCTGCTCCGTCGCACCCGCGACCGTCGAGGATTGCTGGTTCGTCTGCTCGGCTGCGGCGGCCAGCGTCTGCGCCGTCGTCTCGAGTTGGCCGGCTGACCCGCCGACCTGACCGACGAGCGCGCCGACCCCGGTCTCGAATTCGGCGGCGAGTTTCGCGTTGGCGGCCTTGCGGGCGGATAGATCTGTCGCGAACTTGACGACCTTCGCGACGCGGCCGTTCGGGGCGAAGATCGGGTTGTACGTCGCCTCGATCCAGACTTCCCGTCCGCCCTTGCCGATCCGGCGATACTGGGCAGCCTTGAACTCGCCGCGATTGAGCGCCGCCCAGAACTCGCGATAGGCCGGTGCATCGCGTTCGGCCGGGTCGACGAACATCGAATGGTGCTTGCCGCGGATCTCGTCGAGGCCGTAGCCGAGGACGCCGAGAAAATTCTCGTTCGCCGTGATGATCGTGCCGTCGGGATTGAATTCGATGACGGCCTGCGAGCGGCCGATCGCGTTCAGCTTGCCGAGAAGGTCGGCGTATTCGGCCTTCTGCGCGCTTATGTCGGTTGCGAACTTCACCACCTTCGTCGGCTTGCCGCCGCGGCCGAGGACGGGATTGTAGCTCGCCTCGATCCAGACCTCGCGGCCGTGATTGCCGATGCGCTTGTACTGCGCGCGCTTGAACTCGCCGCGTGCCAGACTTTCCCAGAAGGACCGGTATTCGGCACTGTCGCGATAGGCCGGCTCGACGAATATCGAGTGGTGCCTGCCGCGGACGTCGGCAAGCGTGTAGCCCATCGCCTTGAGGAAATTCTCGTTCGCCGTGAGGATCGTACCGTCGGCCTTGAACTCGATGATCGCCAGTGACTTGTCGAGTGCTGCAAGTGTCGCTTTTGCTTCGCCGCCGAATACATCCGCCATCGACTCGAATCCTCTCCGAAAAATTGGAACGGGAAATTATATCGGATGGATCCGAAGTGCCAGCGAGTTTGGTGTCTTATTATTTATACTATTATCGAATGTTAAATACGCTGGTATGGAAACCCGGACAATCGTAGCGCATGCGGCGCGCCCAAAAGAAAACCCCCGGACCGTTTCCGGCCCGGGGGTCCGCAATTCGCTTCGCGGGCTGCGAAGGGCTTACTCTTCGCGGCGACCGCCGAAGAGCTGCACCAGCGCCACGAACAGGTTCACGAAGTTCAGGTACAGCGACAGCGCGCCCATGATCGAGAGCTTGCCTTCGATCTCCGTGCCCGCCGCCTCGACGTAGGTGTCCTTGAGGCGCTGCGTGTCCCACGCGGTCAGACCGCAGAAGACCAGCACCGACACCACCGAGATGACGAACTGCATCATCGACGACTGCAGGAACATGTTGACGAGGCCGGCGATGAACAGCCCCCACACGCCCATGATGAGGAACGTCGAGAACTTCGTCAGGTCGGCCTTGGTCGTGTAGCCGTAGATGCTAATGCCGGCGAACATGCCGGCCGCCACGAAGAACGCGCGGGCGACCGAGGCGCCGGTATAGACGAGCAGGATCGAGGCGAGCGAGGCGCCCATCAGCGCCGCGAACGTCCAGAACATCGCCATCAGCGCCGTCTTGGACACGCGCTCGAAGCTGAACGACATCAGCATTACGAAGCCGATGGGGGCGAGCATCACCACCCACTTCAGCGGCGTGCCGAAGAGGAGCTGGGAGATCGCCGGCGATCCGGCGACCATCAGGGCAACGATGCCCGACAACGCCACGGCCGAAGCCATGTAGTTGTAGATGCCGAGCATGTAGCTGCGCAGGCCTTGGTCGAATGCCGCCGCGTCGACGCCGACGCTGGGCATATATCGTCTTTCGGTCTCGTACATGGACATCTGGCTCCCGAATTGTTCTCGCCGTCGGCGGGGGGCCGAACGGCGTCCCGTCGATAATGGGGATTCGAGTTCCGGAATTCAATATCCCGGATGGCCCCATTCCGGATGATAAATATGGCGTTTCAGTGGCTTATTGGGCACCACGGGTGCCTTCGGGGACGTTCCGGGCGGCAAATCAGGCGTTTCGCAGGAGCGGCGCGGCCTTCTGGCCGAGCGCCCGCCACGTTCCGGCGAGGCCCACGGCCGCCACGGCGACGGCCGCCCCGGCCACGGTCAGCGCCAGCGTGCCGGGCAGAAGCGCGAATTCGATGCGCATATAGCTGACGATCAGCAGATAGGCCGCCAGCGTCCCCAGGATCGCGGCCACTGCCGCCGTCGCCGCCCCGGTCAGCGCGAATTCCAGCAGCAGGGCGCGCATCACGTCCGCGCGCGTGGCGCCCAAGACCTTGAGAACGACCGCATCGTAGGTCCGCCGGCGCTGCGTGGCGAGAATGGCACCGGCCAGCACCAGCGTGCCGGCGGCAAGCGTGACCGAGGCGGTCGCCCGCGCGGCAAGCGCGATCGCCCCGACCGTCTCCTGCGCGCTGGCGAGCGCGCGCTTGACGCGGATCGACGAGACGTTGGGGAACGCGGCCGTCACCGCGCGTTCGAGCGCGTCCTCGCCGGCCGGGTCGACCTGCGCGGTCGCGATCCAGGTCTGCGGGGCGCCTTCCAGCGCGCCGGGCGCGAAGGTCAGCGTGAAATTGATGCCGAGGCTCGTCCAGTCGATCGCGCGCAGGTTGGCGATGCGCGCTTCCATCTCGCGGCCCAGCACGTTGATCGTGATCGTGTCGCCCACGCCAAGGCCCATGCCGCGGGCGACCTGCGCGTCGAACGAGACGAGCGGCGGGCCGGCATAGTCTTCCGGCCACCATTCGCCCGCGACCAGCCGCGTGCCCGGCGGCATCTTGCCGGTATAGGTAAGGCCGCGATCCGATCCGATCGCCCATTGCGCGTCGGGCGCCACGACGGCCTGTTCGACCGGCACGCCGTTCAGCTTGACGATGCGCCCGCGCAGCGAAGGCACCTGCCGGATCTCGCCCGCGCGGGGCTCGGCGGCAACCAGCCGGTCGAAGGCCGCGAGCTGGTCGGGCTGGATGTCGATGAAGAAGAACGACGGCGCCATCTGCGGCAGCTGGTCGGCGAGCTGGCGCTGGAAATTGCCCTGCACCTGCGCGATCAGCACGAGCACGGTCAGGCCGAGACCCAGCGACAAAACGATGCCCGGCGTCGGGCTGCCCGGTCGGTGCATGTTGGCGAGCGCGAGACGAAGTGCCGGATTGCGCACGTCGCCCGCCCGCCGCGCCGCATACGACACCAGCCACGCGGCGGCGCGGAACACGACGAAGCACACGAGGGCGGCCACGCAGAACGCAAGACCCAGCTTGCGGTCGATCGACGTGATGACTGCGAGGATGGCGAGCACCGCGACGGCCGCGACGCTTGCCGCGACATAGACCGGGCGCGGCCAGCGCCGCGCGGGCGCCACCAGATCGCGAAACAGGGCCGCGGGCGGGACGTCGCGCGCGCGGGCCAGCGGCCACAGCGCGAAAGCCAGCGCCGTGGCAACGCCGAAGACGGCGGCCAGCGCCAGTGCAGGTAGGTGAAGGCCGGCACCCGCTTCCACGCCCAGGCGCGCCGCCAGCAGCGGCCCGGCCAGTGCCGGCACGGCCGCGCCGAGCGCCAGCCCGGCGAGGATGCCCAGTGCGGCCATCGACAGGATCTGCAGAAGATAGAGCCGCAGCACCAACCGACCCGGCGCGCCCAGGCACTTGATCGTCGCGATGGAAGCCGTACGCGCGTCGAGATAGCTGCGCACGGCGTTGGCCACGCCCACGCCGCCCACGAGCAGTGCGGTAAGGCCGACGAGCGTCAGGAACATCGCGATGCGGTCGATCCAGCGCTGCAGGCCGGGCGCGGCCTCGCTTTCCCCGCGGATGCGCCAGCCGGCGTCGGGGAAGCGCGCCTTCAGCCCTTCGATCCACGCGACGGGATCGGTGCCGGGTGCGAGCACGACGCGCGAAAGATAGCGGATGAGCGCACCCGGCTGTTCGAGCGCGGTCGACGCAAGCGCTTCGCGCGCGATCATCACGCGCGGACCCAGCGTGAAAAGATTGGCCGACCGGTCGGGCTCGTTCTCCACCGTCGCGCGCACGACGAATTCGCCGTCGCCCACGCGGATCGTGCCGTCGAGTGCCGCACCCAGACGCGAAAGTGCCGCCGGCTCGACCGCCGCCCCCCAGCGCCCGTCGGCGCCGCGTGCGAGTGCGGCCGCGAGATCGACGGCACCGGCCACACGCACGCTGCCGACCAGCGGATAGACCGGATCGACGGCCTTGAGTTCGACGAGCGCGCGCTCGTCCCCGACGCGCGCCATCGCGCGCATCTCCAGCACTTCCGACACGCGGCCGGATGCGGCGAGGTAGGCCGCCTGCTCGGGCGTCGTCGAACGGTGCGTGAAGGAGAGCTCGACGTCGCCGCCCAAAATCGTACGTGCGTCGCGCCGCAAGCCCTCGCGCACGCCGTCGGCGAGCGAGCCCACGCCGGCGATCGCGGCCACGCCCAGCGTCAGGCACGCCATGAACACGCGAAAGCCCTTGATGCCGCCGCGCATCTCGCGCCGCGCGAGGCGCCAGGCGAGCGCGATGCGGTCGGGCGCGGCCGTCATTGGGCGGCCGTGCGCGCGGCCGGCAGTTCGGAGAGACGCCCGTCCTGCATGCGCACCGCGCGCGTGCAGCGGCGGGCAAGGCCGGCATCGTGCGTGATCAGCATCAGCGCCGTGCCCCAGCGGTCTTTCAGCTCGAACATCAGATCGACGATCGACTGCCCGGTCGTCGCGTCGAGATTGCCGGTGGGTTCGTCGGCCAGCAGCAGTGCGGGATGCGCCACGAAGGCGCGCGCCAGCGCGGTGCGCTGCTGTTCGCCGCCCGACATCTGGCCGGGATAGTGCGTCGTGCGGTGCGACAGCCCGACGGCGGCGAGCGCCTCGCGCGCCTTGTCCCACGCGTCGGCGTCGCCCGCGAATTCCAGCGGGATCGCGACGTTCTCCAGCGCCGTCATCGTCGCGATCAGGTGGAAGGCCTGGAACACGATGCCGACATTGCGCCGGCGGAAAAGCGCCAGCCCGTCCTCGTCGAGCGCGCCCAGATCCTGGCCCGCGACGCGCACCGATCCGGCGCTCGGCCGTTCGAGGCCCGCGACGATCATCATCATCGTCGACTTGCCCGAACCCGACGGGCCGACGACCGCAAGGCTTTCGCCGCGCGCCATCGCGAGGTCGACGCCGCGCAGGATATTGACCTCGCCGGCCTGGCTCGCCAACTTCAGGTGCACGCCGGCAAGCTCGACGATCGGCGCGGCGGGAGCGGTTTGCATGGACGGGCTTTCGGCAACGGAAAACGGATCGTCAGGATATGGGCGGCGCCGGCTGATTTTCAACGCAACTGCCGCAGTCTTCGCGACTTCGTGGCCTTTTTGGGGCGCGGCCGCGCAAGGGTCGGCGCCGCGTCTGATGCTGCTGGGCGACAGCCTGACCGCCGGCTACGGCCTGCCTGCCAATCTCGCCTTTCCCGCGAAGCTGGGCACCGCCCTTGCGGCGGCGGGGCTGGCGGTCGAGATCGTCAATGCCGGCGTGTCGGGCGACACCAGTGCGGGCGGGCTTGCGCGCCTCGACTGGGCGATGGGGCCCAAGGCGCCGGAATTCGCCTTCGTGGCGCTGGGCGCCAACGACGGGCTGCGCGGGCTCGACGTCGGCGCCATGGAACGCAACCTCGACGCGATCGTCGCAAAGCTCGTCGCGCGCGGCGCGAAGGTGATGCTCGCCGGCATGAAGGCGCCGCCCAACATGGGTTCGGAATATGCGGCGGCATTCGCGGCGGTCTATCCGCGCGTGGCGCAGCGCCACGCGGCCGCCCTTTATCCCTTCTTTCTCGAAGGCGTCGCGGCGGTGCCCGATCTCAACCAGGCCGACGGCATCCATCCCAACGCGGCCGGCGTCGAGAAGATCGTGGCGCAGCTGGTGCCGGCATTGCGGCCGTTCCTCGCGAAGGTGTAGGAAGCACGCATGCAGCTGCGCGATCTCGTCGATACGAAAAGCGTCCGGGTGCGCGAATTTCGCTGCACGGCGGGCCCCAATTCGAAGGCCTTTCCCGAGATGCACGGCGAATCGGGCATCGCCTATGTCGTGAAGGGCAGCTTCGGCTATCGCTATCGCGGGCGCGCGCACGAGATGGTCGCGGGCGGCGTGATCTCCGGCCTCGGCCGCGACGAATATGTCTGCACGCACGAGCACCACGCGTGCGGCGACGTGTGCCTGTCGATCCGCATCGCGCCCGAGATGGCCGACGAATTGGGCGCGCGCAACGCGCACTGGCGCACCGGCGCGCTGCCGCCGCTCCCCGACATCGCCGTGCTGGGCGAACTTGCGGCTGTCGCGGCCGAAGGCGGCAGCGACGTTGCGGTCGAGGAAGCCGCCGCCGTGCTGGCCGCGCGTTTCTTCGCCCATGCCGGCGCGCGGGCACCCGATTCGGGTGCGGCAAGCGGCGCCGATCGGCGCCGCGCGGTCGAAGCGGCGCTGTGGATCGACGAGAATGCCGGGCGCGAGATCGATCTCGCCGCGGCGGCCGACGTGGCGGGCCTCAGCCGGTTCCATTTCCTGCGCGTGTTCCGCCGCACGCTGGGCGTGACGCCGCACCAGCATCTGGTGCGCGCGCGTCTGCGCCGCGCCGTGCGCCTGCTCTCGGCAAGCGATCTGTCGGTGACCGATGTTGCCTACGATTGCGGCTTCGCCGATCTGTCGAATTTCGTGCGCAGCTTTCGCCGTGCCGCCGGCGCCAGCCCGGGCGAATTCCGCCGGCGCGCGCGGAGCAATTTTCTCCAAGAACCGGTGCTGCCGGTCGTCTAGCTCTCTTGGCCTCTCCCACATTGGAGGCAAGAGAGATGTACGACCATATCGGACTTCGCGTGAAAGACGCCGCGGCGAGCGGCAAGTTCTTCGAGGCGGCGCTGAAGCCGCTGGGCTTCGTGGCGAACGACTCGAAGACGGGCTTCGGTCCGGCCGGCGCGCCGGCACTTTGGCTGCACGAAACGAAGAAGGCGGGCGGCGGCGTGCATGTCGCGTTCGTCGCCAAGACGCGCAAGGCGGTGGATGCGTTCCACGCCGCGGCCCTCAAGGCCGGCGCCAAGGACAACGGCGCGCCGGGCCTGCGCGCGGACTACGCGCCCACGTACTATGCGGCCTTCGTGGTCGATCCCGACGGCAACAATGTCGAGGCCGTCTGCATGGCCTGACGGCCGTTCCGGTCGCGCGGAACCTGCGGAAATCGGGTTGGCGTCGACGGCGCAATTCGGTCAGGATGACCGGGTCATGTCGCCTGTCGCACCCCAGATCGCCTTCGCGCAGGCCCGCGCGGCCGACCCGGCCGGCTGGGGCCGGATCGCGGTGGAGGTGGGCGAACAGCTCTCGCGCAGCCTGCCGACCGCGCGGCTGGGTTTTCTCTACGCAACCGACATGCTTGCCGACCGGCTGGAGGAAGTCCTTGCCGTCGTGCGCCGCGTCTCGGGCATCCAGGAATGGGTCGGTGCGGTCGGCCTCGGCGTGATCGGCGAGGACGAGGTGTTCGACGCGCCCGCCCTTGCGGCCATCGCGCTCGACGTGCCGGCCGACGCATTTCGCGTGCTGCCGAGCATCACCGACGACCCCATGGCGCTGCGCCCGTTCGAGGCGTGGATCCAGAACAAGCGGCCGGCCTTCGGCATTCTCCATGCCGACCCGCGCTGTCCCGACTTGGGCGACGCGATCGGCCTGATCGCCGAGGCGACCGACGCCTACCTCGTGGGCGGCGTTTCCTCGGGCGAGCGCGCGACCGCGCAGATCGCCTACAAGGTCGTCGAAGGCGGCGTGTCGGGCGTTCTGTTCGCCCATCAGGTCGCCGTCCTGACCGGCCTGACGCAAGGCTGCACGCCCATCGGCCCGGTGCGCCGCGTGACCGCGGCCGACGGCAACGTCGTCGTCGCCATCGACGGGCGCCCGGCGCTCGACGTCTTCAAGGAAGACATCGGCGAGATGCTCGCCCGCGACCTGCGGCAGGTGGCGGGCAACATCCATGCGGCGTTCCCGGTGCCGGGTTCGGACCGCGCGGACTATCTCGTGCGCAACCTCGTGGGCATCGATCCCAAGGAAGGCCTCGTGGCGGTGGGATCGAACGTCGAGCCGGGCGACCGCATCATGTTCGTGCGTCGCGACCGCGCGGCCGCGACGCAGGATTTCGCCGACATGCTCGAAGGGCTGAAGCGCCGCGCACCGCGCGCGAAGGCGGGCGTCTATTTCTCGTGCCTGGCGCGCGGGCCCAACCTGTTCGGGCCCGGCTCGGTCGAGCGGCGCCTGCTGCGCGAGTCGCTGGGCGACATCCCGATCGTGGGGATGTTCTGCAACGGCGAGATTTCCGACGCGCGGCTTTACGGCTATACCGGCGTGCTCGCGCTTTTCGTCTAACCCCTCCGGAGAAATTCGAACGATGCAATACCGCAAACTCGGGCGGTCGGGCCTTTCCGTCTCGGCGATCTGTCTGGGCACGATGACGTGGGGCGAGCAGAACACCGAGGCCGAAGGCCACGCGCAGATCGACGCGGCGCGCGCCAAGGGCGTGAACTTCCTCGACGCCGCGGAAATGTACCCGGTGCCGCCCAAGCCCGAAACCTACGGCCGAACGGAAGAGATCCTCGGCACGTGGCTCGCGAAGAACCGTTCGAAGCGCGCCGACGTCATCGTCGCCACCAAGGTCGCGGGCGGCAGCAACAAGCTCTCGCACGTGCGCGGCAAGGCGCAGCTCACCCGCGCGCAGATCCGCATCGCCGTCGAAGGTTCGCTCAAGCGCCTGCAGACGGACTATATCGACCTCTACCAGACGCATTCGCCCGATCGGCCGACCAACATGTTCGGCAAGCTCGACTACGTGCCGACGGACGAAACCGGCACGCCGTTCGAAGAGACGCTCGACGCGCTCGGCGAACTGGTGAAGGAAGGCAAGATCCGCCATTTCGGCGTCTCGAACGAGACGCCGTGGGGCCTGATGCGCCAGCTCACGCTGGCGGAGGCGGGCAAGGGGCCGCGCCCGCAGGCGATCCAGAACGCCTACAACCTTCTCAACCGCGGTTTCGATGTCGGTCTTTCGGAAGTCGCCGTGCGCGAGGAAGTGGGTCTGCTCGCCTATTCGCCCATCGCGATGGGTGTGCTCGCCGGGAAGTATCTGAACGGCGCCCGCCCGCCCAAGGCGCGCCTCACGCTCTATGACCGGTTCCAGCGCTATTCGACGCCCGGCGCCGAACCGGCGGCAGCCGAATACGTGCGCATCGCGCGCGCGGCGGGGCTCGACCCGGCGCAGATGGCGATCGCGTTCGTGCTGTCGCGATCCTACGTCGCTTCCGCGATCATCGGGGCGACGGGGCTCGAACAGCTCGCGTCGAACATCGCCGCTGCCGAATTGACGCTGCCGTCCGACGTGCGTGCCGCGATCGATGCCGTCCACACGCGCATGCCCAACCCTTGTTCGTAACGGGCGCGCGCTTGTAAGGCGCGCCGAATCGGGCTACCCCTCGATTCGAAGAATCCGTTCGCGTCGGGGAGTTCGATGTACCGCCTCTTCGTCGGCGTGCCCTTGCCGGAAGACGTTCGGTTGCGGCTGGAAGGCCTGTGCGGCGGTGTGCCGGGTGCGCGCTGGGTCCCTTCCGAGAATTTCCACATCACGCTGCGCTTCATCGGCGACGTGCCCGGCGACATGGCCGAGGAGATCGGCTACGCGCTGGCGCAGGTGCGCCCGAAGCGCTTCGACATCGAGCTTTCCGGCGTCGGGCATTTCTCCAGCGGTTCGGAAGTGCGCGTGCTGTGGGCGGGCGTGCGCAAGAGCCCGGAACTGATCGCGCTCCACGAGCGCATCGACAGCGTGGCGCGCAAGCTCGACCTGCCCGACGACCAGCGCCGCTTCATGCCGCACGTGACGCTCGCCAAGCTGCGCGACCCGAACGTGCCGAAGGTTCAGGAATGGCTCGCGATCAACGCGCTGTTCCGCGCGGGGCCGATCACGGTCGACCATTTCGTCCTCTATTCGAGCTACCGCCAGTCTTCGGGTTCGATCTACACGCCCGAGGCCGAGTACATGCTGGCGGCATAGAATGAAGCGGCTGCTGCCGGCGATCGCCGTCTTTCTGTTCGCCGGCGCGCATGCTTGGGCGCAGGAGCGCGTCTCGTTCGACTCGCGCGACGGCGACCTGACGGGCGGCAAGCCCACGCGCATCGAAGCGCTGCTGACGCGACCCGACGGGCCGGGCCCGCACCCGGCGATCCTGGCGCTGCACGGCTGCGGCGGAATGTACGTCAAGACCGGCAGCCGGGCGGGGCTGGTGCTGTCGCGCGACCTCGCGTGGGTCGAGCGTTTCCGCGCGCGCGGCTACGTCGTGCTCCAGCCCGACAGTTTCGGTCCGCGGGGTGCACGCGAAGTGTGCTCGCAGAAGGAGCGCACGATCGATTCGCGTCGCGAACGGCCGCGCGACGCGCACGGGGCGCTCGCGTGGCTGGCGGCGCAGCCCTTCGTGGACGCCAGGCGCATCGCCCTTCTCGGCTGGTCGCACGGCGGCGGAACGACGCTCGCGACGATCGCGGAGAACGCGCCGGGCCGGGTGCCGGGCGCGGAATTCCGCGCGGCGGTGGCCTTCTATCCGGGCTGTTCGGACCCGCGCACCAGTGCGTGGGCGCGCGACTGGCGGCCGCGCGTGCCGCTCCTGATCCTCAACGGCGAACTCGACGACTGGACGCCGGCGGCGCCCTGCCGGCCGCTTGCCGAAGCCAACGCCGCGCGCGCGGTCGAACTGGTGATCTATCCCGGCGCCTACCACGATTTCGACGAGCCCGGTTCGCGCGTGCGTGTGGTGGAGGGGTTGGGCCGCGCGCCCGGCGGCAAGGCGCATGTCGGCCCCGAACCGGCCGCCCGGGCCGACGCGATCGAGCGCGTGCCCGACTGGATCGCCGCGCGGCTTCGCTAGCCGGCGAGTTCGGCCACGAGGCGCGCGCACTCCGCCTCGACGACGTCGAGCACCGCTTCGAACGCGTCCGGCCCGTCGTAGTAGGGATCGGGAATGTCGCCGCCGTCGGCGCGGAACATCGCGATGCGCGCGTGCGCGTGGGCCGGCGCGCGGGCGAGGAGCGCCTCGTAGTGGCCGCGATCGCAGGCGAGGATCAGCTCGAACGCGTCGAAATCGGCGTCGACGATGCGCGTGGAGCGCAGCCGCGACAGGTCGTAGCCGCGCTTTTCGGCGTGGCGGCGGGCGCGCGGATCGGGGGGCTCGCCCGCGTGGTAGCCTTGCGTGCCGCGCGAGGCGACCGCGATTTCGAGCCCGGCGCGCACGGCATGCGCGCGCAGCACGGCCTCGGCGGTCGGCGAACGGCAGATGTTGCCGGTGCAGACGAACAGAACCGATTTCGCGGCGCGCGGCTTTTGGCTAGGGTGCGGCTTCATGACGGGCTCGATCGT
>JAYRKO010000521.1:0-2469 GCA_041905745.1 Tagaea sp.
CTGGCCCATCGCGAGCCGCGAATTGACGTAGGCCGCCCCGTCGCGCCGCTGGGCGGGCGAAAGCTCGTAGACGATGTAGAACGCGGCCGTGACGTTCTTGGCGATCGTCGGCATGAAGGGCATCGTGAATTCCGGCTTGTTCGAACCGTAGACGGCGAGCGTGCCGCCCGGTTTCAGCGCATCGAGGCTCGATTTCGCGTTGCCGGCGATGTCGAGTTCGACGACGCGGTCCACGCCTTCGCCGCCGGTCAGGTCGCGCACGCGCGCCCCGACGTCTTCCGTGCGGTAGTCGATCGTCGCGTCCGCCCCCGCCTCGCGCGCGATCGCGGCCTTCTCTGGCGAGGAAACGGTGGCGAAAACCTTGGCCCCCTCGTGCTTGGCGATCTGGATCGCATAATGGCCGACGGCACCCGCACCGCCCGTAATCAGGACGGTGCGCCGCGATACGCCGCCGTTCAGCATGACGCCGCGCCATGCCGTCAGCGCGGGGATGCCGAGGCATGCGCCCACCGCAAAATCGGCATTGGCGGGCAAGGCGGGGGCGAACTCCGCCGGCACGCACACGAGGTCGGCCGCCGTCCCGTCCGCGCGCTTCCATTGCGCGTTGAAGACCCAGACGCGCGCGCCGATGCGCGCCTTGTCGACGCCTTCGCCCACCGCGTCGATCGTGCCGGCACCGTCGGAATGCGGGATCACGCGCTTGTAGACGGCGTTTCGCGAAGCGACGGCGCGCGCCTTCACGTCCGACGGATTGACGCCCGACGCGGCCAGCCGGACGCGCACCTCGCCCGGCCCCGGAACGGGGTCGGGCAGGTCGGCGATCGACAGGACGTCGGCGGCGGGACCGAAGGACGAATAGACGGCGGCGCGCATGAAGACCTCGGGTTTCGAATCGGGACGGCGCCCGATCCTAGCCCGGTCAGCGGTTGCGCGCCTGCCAGGCGCGCATCTGCGCGATTTCCTTTTCCTGCTCGCGCACCACGCCTTCGGCGAGCGCCCGGATCTCGGGGTCCTTGCCGTACTGCAGGACGATCTTGGCCATTTCCACGGCGCCCTGATGGTGCGGGATCATGCCGGCGACAAAATCCTTGTCGGCATCGCCCGTGAAACGGATGTCCATGTCCTTGTGCATCTTGGCATTCGCGGCCTTGTAGCCGCGCGTCGAGGGCGAATCGGACGCCCGGGTGGCCGGCGCGCCGTGGCCGGAATGGTCCGTCCCGCCCTGCTGCATGTTCTGCATGTGCTGCTGCATCTGCTGGGGCATCTGCTGGGCCAGCGCGAAGCCGCCCGAAAAGGCGGCACCGAGAAGGGCGGCTGCGGCGATCTTGCGAAGCATTTTGTCGATCTCCATGGGTAAGGAATTGTTCGCTGACAATCCGCGTACAAGCTTGCCCCGCCGGAAGGTCAAGGGCGTTGCGCGCGACCCCGCGCGGGTCTACTTTCCAACGCGTTTTCAGCTCCCGCAACGAGGATTCCAAGGCCCATGTCGATCGTCGCCGAACGTCTGCAACGCGTGAAGCCGTCGCCCACCATCGCCGTGACGATGAAGGCGGCCGAGCTCAAAGCGGCGGGCAAGAACGTCATCGGCCTGGGGGCGGGCGAGCCCGACTTCGACACGCCGCAGAACATCAAGGACGCGGCCAAGCGCGCGATCGACCAGGGCGACACCAAGTACACGGCCGTCGACGGTACGCCGGCGCTCAAGAAGGCGATCATCGCGAAGTTCGAGCGCGAGAACGGCCTCAAGTACGCGCCCAACCAGATCACCGTGGGCACCGGCGGCAAGCAGGTGCTCTACAACGCGCTGATGGCGACGCTGAACCCCGGCGACGAGGTCATCGTGCCGGCGCCGTACTGGGTGAGCTATCCCGACATGGTGATCCTCGCCGAGGGCAAGCCGGTCGAGGTCGCGTGCTCGGAAAACCAGGGCTTCAAGCTGACGCCCGAGGCGCTCGAGGCCGCGATCACGCCCAAGACGAAGTGGCTGATCCTCAATTCGCCCTCGAACCCGACGGGTGCGGCCTACACGGCCGAGGACCTGAAGGCGCTCGCCGACGTGCTGCTGAAGCACCCGCATGTCTGGATCATGACCGACGACATGTACGAGCACCTCGTGTTCGACGGCTTCAAGTTCGCGACGATCGCGCAGGTCGAACCGAAGCTCTACGACCGCACGCTGACGGTGAACGGCGTTTCCAAGGCCTACTGCATGACCGGTTGGCGCATCGGCTACGCCGGCGGACCGGCGCCGCTCATCAAGGCCATGCAG
The DNA here is from genome assembly GCA_041905745.1 of Tagaea sp. Lineage (GTDB taxonomy): Bacteria > Pseudomonadota > Alphaproteobacteria > CACIAM-22H2 > CACIAM-22H2 > Tagaea. The sequence continues at coordinate 2,270 of JAYRKO010000521.1, forward strand.
GCGATCCAGTCGCAGTCGACCTCGAACCCCAGTTCGGTCAGCCAGGCCGCGGCAGTCGAGGCGCTGAACGGCCCCAACGGCTTCATCGCCGAACACAACAAGTCGTTCGTCGAACGCCGCGACCTCGTCGTGAAGATGCTGAACGAAGCCAAGGGCATCCGCTGTCCGAAGCCGGACGGCGCCTTCTACGTGTTCCCGTC
>JAYRKO010000522.1:0-2462 GCA_041905745.1 Tagaea sp.
CCCTTGCCGCCCGGCACGGTCGGGAAGTCGAAGAAGCCGAGCTTGTCGTCGGGGATGCCGACCTTGTCGGCCGCCAGCGCCTTCTGCTGGTGGTAGACGGTGCTGATGACCAGCGACATCGCGGCCTTGCCGTCGCCGAAGAAGCCCGTCGATTGCGGGTTCTTGAAGCCGAGGAAGCCGTTCTGGAACGGCTGCAGGTCGACAAGCTGCTTCATGTACTCGCCGGCCTTCTGGTAGGTCTCGCTCTCGAAGCCGCCGTCCTTGCCCGCAAGGGCCGCATCGAACGCCGCCTTGCCGCCCTGGCGCACGGCGAGATACGTCCAGTAGAAGTGCAGCGGCCACTTGTCGCCGCCGCCCACCGTGATCGGCGTGACGCCGGCGGCCTTGAGCTTCTTCACCGCCCCCAGCAGGTCGTCCCAGGTCTTGATCGCCGACCCGTCGACGCCGCCCTTGGCCATCAGGTCCTTGTTGTAGATGAAGCCCACCTGCGACTGCGCGAAGGGCAGGCCGTAGGTCTTGCCGTCGCGCGTGAAGGCGGCCAGCGCCGCGGGCGCGAGCGTGTCCTTGACGTCGCCGATCTGCGACGTGATGTCCTGCAGGACGCCCGCCTCGATCTGCGCCTTCAAGACGCCGCCGGCCCACGAATAGATGATGTGCGGGCGGTCGTTGGACTGCAGCAGCGTCGGGAGCTTCGCCTTGTAGGACTCGTTCTCGAGGAACTGCATCTCGATCTTCGTGCCGGGATTCTTGGCCTCGAAGTCGCGCGCGACCTCTTCCCAGATCTTCACCTGCGCCGGGTTGACCTCGAGATGCAGCCACTTGACGGTCGTCTGGGCCGACGACGCGCCGGCCGACAGGGCCAGCGCCGCGGCGCCGAGAAGCGAGCTTTTCAATGCATTCATGCGATCCGCGTTCATGCGATCCTCCCGGCCGGATTTGAAACCCCGGCATTCCCCCAAACTTGCGCGAAAAAATTGAGGGGCGCAACTCAAATTTTGATATATATCTCGTCAGAGCGTGATGATCGTGCCTAACGCCTTCAAAAAGGAAGATTTCGGATGCCTGCAATTTATCCCGACCTCGCCGACAAGGTCGTGCTCGTAACCGGCGGTGCATCCGGAATCGGCGAAGCCATCGTCCGACGCTTTGCGGCTCAGAAGTCGATCGTCGCGTTCGTCGACATCCAGGCCGCGCGCGGCGCGGCATTGGCAGCCGAGCTTGTCGCCGCCGGGCAGCGCGTCCACTTCAAGGCCGTCGACATTACGGATACGCCGAAACTGCAGGCGGCGATCGGCGAATTTGCGAAGGCGCTGGGACCCGTCGGCGTATTGGTCAACAACGCCGCGCACGACGAACGCCACGCGACCGATAGCGTAACGCCCGAATATTGGGACGACCGGATCGCCGTCAATCTCAAGCATCAGTTCTTCACCGCGCAAGCCGTGCTGCCGGGCATGAAGGCGGCCGGCGGCGGATCGATCATCAATTTCGGCTCGACGTCGTGGATGGCCGGCCAAGGCGGAATGGCGGTGTACACGGCCGCGAAGTCCGCCGTCCTCGGCCTCACGCGCTCGCTCGCGCGCGACTACGGCCCCTTCAACATCCGCGTAAATGCGATTGCGCCCGGTTGGATCATGACCGAACGCCAGATCGAGAAGTGGCTGACGCCGGCCGGCGAAGAGGAACTGATGCGCCGCCAGTGCCTCAAGCGCCGCCTGCAGCCCGACGAACTGGCGAAGTTCACGGTGTTCCTCTCCTCCGACGAAGCTTCGGCGTGCACGAGCCAGCATTACATCGTCGACGGCGGCTGGGTGTAACACGCGCACCAAGCGGCCGCGATTGACATTCCAGCCGGGCCTATCTAGTTCATCCGGCATGATAAATAAAAGCGACGTCGGGGGCACTCAGTCCGCGCGGTATCCGAGTTTGTCGGGCCGCGTGGTGTTGATCACGGGCGGTGCGACGGGGATCGGGGAGGCGCTGGTGCGCGCCTTCGCGGCGAACGAAGCGCGGGTCACGTTCCTCGACATCCAGGACGGTCCGGCCGAAGCCCTCGTGCGCGACATCGCCGCCGCCGGTCACCCGGCCCCCGGCTACATCCATTGCGACCTGCTCGACATCGCCGCGCTGCAGGCCACGATCCGTTCGGTCGGCGAGCGGCAGGGCAACATCGCCGCACTGGTCAACAATGCCGCCAACGACTCCCGCCAGCCCTTCGCCGAGGTGACGCCGGAGAGCTTCAACCGCTCGATCGACATCAACCTGCGGCCCCATTTCTTCGCCGCCCAGGCCGTCGCCCCGCAGATGCGCGCGGCCGGCGGCGGCTCGATCATCAATGTCAGCTCCGGCGCCTGGGTCGGCGGCATCGCCGACCTGCAGGCCTACAGCGCCGCCAAGGCCGGCATCGTCGGCCTGACGAACTCGCTCGCCCGGCAGCTCGGTCCCGACCGCATCCGCGTCAA
>JAYRKO010000523.1:0-2461 GCA_041905745.1 Tagaea sp.
ATGATGCCGAAATTGATCGCCTTGGCGCGCCGGCGCGTTTCCTTGTCCATCTTCTCGACCGGAACGCCGAACATTTCCGACGCGGTCGTCGCATGGATGTCCTGGCCCTTGGCGAAGGCTTCCTTCAACGAACCGATGTCGGCCACGTGCGCGAGCAGACGCAGTTCGATCTGCGAATAGTCGAACGACAGAAGCGTCTTTCCCTTGGCCGGCACGAAGGCTTCGCGGATCTTGCGGCCTTCTTCGTTGCGCACGGGGATGTTCTGCAGGTTCGGATCGGTGGACGCGAGACGGCCCGTGGACGCCGCGGCGAGCGCGAAGCTCGTGTGGACGCGGCCCGTGCGCTTGTCGATCGCCTCGACGAGCGCATCGGTATAGGTCGATTTGAGCTTGGCGAGCTGGCGCCAGTCGAGCACGAGCTGCGGCAGCTTGTGGCCCGACGCGGCCAGATCGTCCAGCACGTCGGCGCCCGTCGCGTAGGCGCCGGTCTTCGTCTTCGCCGACGCCTTGCCGTCGGGCAGCGTCAGCGACAGTTCGTCGAACAGCACCTTGCCGAGCTGCGCGGGGCTGCCGACGTTGAAGGGATGACCCGCTTCCTTGTGGATCGACTGTTCGAGATCGGCAAGGCGCAGCGCGAAATCGTTCGACAGCCGCTGGAGCGTCGCGCGGTCGACGCAGATGCCCGCCGCCTCCATCGCCACGATGACCGGGATCAGCGGGCGTTCGATGGTTTCGTAGACCGCGAGCAGCCCCTGCTCGGCCAGCCGCGGTTTCAACAGTCGATGCAGGCGCAGCGTCACTTCGGCGTCTTCGGCCGAGTAGTCGCACGCCTTGTCCAGCGCGACCTCGGCGAAGGAAATGCGCGCCTTGCCCGTGCCCGTCACGTCGTCGTAGGCGATCGTCTTGTGGCCCAGATGCAGCTCGGCCAGCTCGTCCATTCCGTGGCCGTGCATCCCGCCTTCGAGAACGTGGGAGATCAGCATCGTGTCGTCGATGCTGGCGACCGCGTCCAGTCCGTGGCGCGAGAAGACCTGCAGATCGTATTTGATGTTATGGCCGATCTTGAGCGTCGCGGGATCGGCAAGCAGCGGCCTCAGCCGTTCGAGCACTTTCTCGCGCGGAATCTGCCCTTCGACGAGCTTGCCGGACTGGCCGAAATCGAGCCCGCCCTCGGCGGCGGCCGCACCCGGTGCCACATGACCCACGGGAATGTAGCAGGCGTGCCCCGGCTCCACGCACATCGACACGCCCACAAGCACGGCGTTGAGCGCGTCGAGCGACGTCGTCTCGGTGTCGATCGCGCAGGCGCCGGCCGCGCGCGCGCGTTCGATCCATGCGTCGAGCGTCTCCAGGTCCTGGACAAGCTCGTAACGCGCCGGGCCGGCGGCAGCGGCCGGTGCCGCTGCAGCCGCCGCCTTCGGTCCCGATACCGCGGCACTTGCCGGCGTTTCGGCCGCACCGCCGGATTCGAGCAGGCCCGCCGCTTCCAGCCGCGCGACGGTCGTGCGGAAACCCTGTGCCGCAAGGAAACCGCGCAGCTTCGCGGCATCGGGCCGCTTGAGCGTCAGTTCGTCGAGCGGCACGGGAACGGGCACGTCGTCCTTCAGGCGCACGAGTTCGCGCGAGATGCGCGCCATCTCGGCGTTGTTGATCAGGCTTTCGCGCCGCTTGGGCTGCTTGATCTCGCCCGCGCGCTTCAAAAGCGTGTCGAGATCGCCGTAGGTGTTGATGAGTTCGGCCGCCGTCTTCACGCCGATGCCCGGCACGCCGGGCACGTTGTCGGTCGAGTCGCCGGCGAGCGACTGGACGTCGACCACGCGGTCGGGCTTCACGCCGAATTTCTCGACGACTTCGGCCTCGCCGATCGTCTTCTGCTTGATCGGATCGAGCATCGCCACGCCGGGGCGCACGAGCTGCATCAGGTCCTTGTCGGAACTGACGATGACGACCTCGTCGCCGGCTTCCGCGGCGAGCTTCGCGTAGGTGGCGATCAGGTCGTCGGCCTCGAAGCCGGCCAGCTCGATCGCCGGCAGGTCGAAGGCGCGCGTGGCGTCGCGCACCAGCGCGAACTGCGGCTTCAGGTCTTCGGGCGGATCGGGGCGATGCGCCTTGTAGTCAGGATAGATCTTGTTGCGGAAGCTGACGCGCGAGGTGTCGAAGATGATCGCGATGCGGTCGCCCGCATGCGTCTCGATCAGCCGTGCGACCATGTTGCAGAAGCCCATGACCGCGCCCACGGGCGTGCCGTCCGCGCGCGTCAGCGGCGGCAGGGCGTGGTAGGCGCGGAAGATGAACCCCGATCCGTCGACCAGACAGACGCGGGCGCGGGCCTTGGGCTTGCTCAATGGCCGCCGCGCGGGCTGCCGGGCTTCAGGACATACTTGCGATCGCAGTAGGGGCATTCGACCGCGTCGCCCGCGGCCATCGTCAGATAGACGGTCGGGTGGCCGAGCGCGCCGCC
>JAYRKO010000524.1:0-2459 GCA_041905745.1 Tagaea sp.
TTCAGGCGCGGCTGGCCCTTCTTGCCTTCGAGGCTTTCGATGAGCGCGGTTTCCTCGCCGCAGATATAGGCGCCGGCCCCGCGATGGACGTAGAGGTCGAAATCCCAGCCCGAGCCGCAGGCGTTCTTGCCGATGAGACCGGCCTCGTAGGCCTGCTGGACGGCCAGTTCGAGATGCGAGGCTTCGTTGTAGAACTCGCCGCGAACGTAGATGTAGCCGGCATGCGCACCCATCGCGACGCCGGCGAGAAGGCAGCCCTCGACCAGCTTGTGCGGATCGTTGCGCAGGATCTCGCGATCCTTGCAGGTGCCCGGTTCGGACTCGTCGGCGTTGACGACGAGATAGTGCGGACGCCCGTCGAGCGGCTTTCCGTCCGGCGTCGTCTTCGGCATGAACGACCACTTCATGCCCGTCGGAAAGCCCGCACCGCCGCGCCCGCGCAGGCCGGAATCCTGCATCTCCTTCACGATCCACTCGCGGCCCTTGAGGATCAGCTCCTTCGTGCCGTCCCAGTCGCCGCGCGCGCGCGCGCCGGCAAGACCCCAGTCGCCGTCGCCGTAGAGATTCGTGAAGATGCGGTCCTTGTCCTGCAGCATTACCTGTCTCCGCCAGCCTTAGCCATGCCCTGCAGGCTCGTGCGCCCGCCTTCCGGCATGGCGCCCTGACGGCCCTTCATCGAGCCCTTCGGCGGCGGCTGATCCTTCGCCAGCGCGTCGATGAGCTTCTCGGTGAGCGGCCCGTCGAGGTCTTCGTAGAAATCGTCGTTCACCTGGATGACCGGCGCGTTGACGCACGCGCCGAGGCACTCGACCTCGCGTACCGTGAACTTGCCGTCTGCCGAATGGTGGAAGCTCGCGTCGCCCGTGCCCTTGATGCCGAGCTTGCGTTCGCACGCCGCCATAACCTCGTCCGAGCCGCGCAGCCAGCACGGCGTCGTCGTGCAGACCTGCAGGAACCACTTACCCACGGGCGCGAGGTTGAACATCGTGTAGAACGTCGCGACCTCGTAGACGCGGATGGGCGCCATGTCGAGGAGACCCGCGACATAGTCCATCGCGGCGCGCGGCAGCCAGTTGTGGTGCTGGCGCTGGGCGCGGTCGAGCAGCGGCAGCACCGCGCTCGCCTGACGGCCCTGCGGATACTTGGCGATCACCTTCTGCGCCCAGGCGAGGTTGTCGGGCGTAAAGACGAAAGTGGCCGGCTGTTCGACGTGGCCGTGTGCGCCGCTCATCGGTCGATCTCTCCGAAAACGATGTCGAGCGACCCGATGATCGCGACGACGTCGGCCAGCATGTGGCCCTTGGCGAGGAAGTCCATCGCCTGCAGGAAGGCGAAGCCCGGCGCGCGGATCTTGCAGCGGTAGGGCTTGTTGGTGCCGTCCGACACGAGATAGACCGCGAACTCGCCCTTCGGCGCTTCGACGGCCGTATAGGTCTCGCCCGCCGGCACCCGGTAGCCTTCGGTGTAGAGCTTGAAGTGGTGGATGAGCGCTTCCATCGAGCGCTTCATGTCGCCGCGCTTGGGCGGCGAAACCTTGCGGTCGTCGGACTTCACCGGACCACCCGGCATCTTCTCGATCGCCTGCTTCATGATGCGCAGGGACTGGCGCATCTCTTCGATGCGCACGAGATAACGGTCGTAGCAGTCGCCGTTCTTGCCGATCGGCACGTCGAATTCCATCGCCTCGTAGGCGTCGTAGGGCTGCGACTTGCGCAGGTCCCACGGAATGCCCGAGCCGCGCACCATCGGGCCCGAGAAGCCCCACGCGAGCGCGTCAGCCTTCGACACGACGCCGATATCGACGGTGCGCTGCTTGAAGATGCGGTTCTCCGTCAGCAGGCCTTCGATGTCGTCGATGATCTTGGGGAAATGCTCGACGAACTTCAGCATGTCGTCGGCGAGGCCGGCGGGAAGATCCTGGCTGACGCCACCCGGCCGGAAATAGGCCGCATGCAGGCGCGCGCCGCACACGCGTTCGTAGAACTCCATGAGCGTCTCGCGCTCCTCGAAGCCCCACAGCAGCGGCGTCATCGCGCCCACGTCGAGCGCGAAGGTCGTGATGTTGAGGATGTGGTTGAGGATTCGGCCGATCTCGGCGTAGAGCACGCGGATGTACTGCGCGCGCGCCGGCGCCTCGATGCCGAGGAGCTTTTCCACCGCCAGCGCGTAGGCGTGCTCCTGGTTCATCGGCGAGACGTAGTCGAGACGGTCGAAATACGGCACCGCCTGCAGGTACGTCTTGTACTCGATCAGCTTCTCGGTGCCGCGGTGGAGCAGGCCGATATGCGGATCGGCGCGCTCGACGACTTCGCCGTCGAGTTCCAGCACGAGGCGCAGCACGCCGTGCGCGGCCGGATGCTGCGGGCCGAAATTGAGCGAGTAATTCTTGATCCGGACCTGGCCGTCGGGCTGGTCGGAAACGGGAGCTGCGGCGATCGGTTCGGCCATGCGCGTCAAGC
>JAYRKO010000525.1:0-2458 GCA_041905745.1 Tagaea sp.
TTTCGCGCGCCCTGCTCGACTACGACGATCTGATCCTGCGCGCGGTGGCGCTGCTGCGCGGCGCCACGCCGTGGGTGCTCTACAAGCTCGACGGCGGCATCGACCACATCCTCGTCGACGAGGCGCAGGACACGGCTCCCGAGCAGTGGGCCGCGGTTGCCGCCCTGGTCGAGGAATTCTTCGCCGGTACCGGCGCGCGTGACCGGCTGCCGCCGCGCGGCGTTTTCGTGGTGGGCGACGAGAAGCAATCGATTTTCAGTTTCCAGGGTGCCGATCTCGCGACGTTCGAGAACACGCGTGCATTGCTGCGCGCGAAGGCGGGGGCGGCGTGGAAGGAAGTGCCGCTCGAAATCTCGTTCCGCTCCGCACCCGTCGTGCTGCGCGCGGTCGACGCGGTCTTCGCCGATCCGGTCGCGCGCGCGGGCGTCGTCACGGGGACGCGCGCGCTGTCCCACCGCCCGATGCGCACGGGTGCCGGCGGCCGGGTGGAACTGTGGGCGCCCGAGCTTGCCGCCGACGAGGTCGAGCCGCAGCCGTGGGACGCGCCCGTCGACTACGTGCCGGTCGAGCACCCGTCCGTGCGCCTTGCGCAGCGCATCGCGCGCACGGTCGCGGACTGGATCGGACGCGAGGATCTGCCCGCGCGCGGGCGCAAGGTGCGCGCGGGCGACGTGCTCGTCCTCGTGCGGCGGCGCAACCGATTCTTCGACGCGTGCGTGCGCGCCTTCAAGGATGCGGGCGTGCCCGTCGCCGGCGCCGACCGCATGGTGCTGGGCGACCAGATTGCGGTCATGGACATGCTGTCGCTCGCGCGGTTCTGCCTGATGCCGGCCGACGACCTGTCGCTGGCCGAGGTCCTGAAATCGCCGCTCTACGGCTTCGACGACGACGAACTGTTCGCGCTGGCATGGAAGCGCGGGCGCCATCTGTGGGCGACGCTTCGCGCGCGCGCGGCCGAGCGGCCGAAATGGGCCGCCGCCGCGGCCGAACTTTCGGCGCTTCTCGCGCGCGCGGACTTCGTCGCGCCTTACGAGCTTTTCGCCGATCTTCTCAACGCGCGCGACGGCCGCCGGCGGATGCTCGCGCGTCTGGGTCCGGATGCGGCCGATCCGCTCGACGAGTTTCTCGCCGCGTGCCTTTCCTACGAGCGGGCGGGACCCGCCTCGCTGCAGGGCTTCGTGTCGTGGTTCGAGACCGGCGGCACCGACATCAAGCGCGACATGGAGCAGGGGCGCGACGAGGTGCGCGTGATGACCGTGCACGGAGCGAAGGGTCTGGAGGCGGACATCGTCTTCCTGCCCGACACCTGCACGCCGCCGGGCACGCGCGATCCCATCGCGTGGTCGGACGACGTGCCGCTGTGGCCGCCGCGCGGCAATTCCGGACAGGCCGCCGTCGCGGCCGCGCGCACGGATGCGGCGGCGCGCGAGCAGGCGGAATACCGCCGGCTGCTCTACGTCGCGATGACGCGGGCGCGCGACCGGCTTTACGTGTGCGGCTGGACGACCGATCCCGCGCCGCAGCCCGGCTCGTGGTACGCGGCCGTCGAGCCGGTCGTGAAGGCCGATCCGGATGCCGTCGAGATCGCGACGCCCGACGGACCGGTCTGGCGCATCGACGCGCCGACGACGAAGGCCGACGCGCCGGGCCCGGCGGAAACGGGCCCGACGGCAAGCGCGCCGCTACCCGCGTGGGCGCTGTCGAACGCGGCACCGGCCGAGCCCAGTCCGCCGCGGCCGCTCGTTCCCTCGCGGCCGGAAGCCGAGCCGTCGGTCGCCTCGCCGCTGGGTGCCGATGCCGGTTTCGGCTTCCTGCGCGGCAAGCTCATCCACCGCCTTCTGCAGACGCTGCCCGATCTGGCCGCCGATGCGCGCGCCGCCGCCGCCCGCCGCCTGCTCGCGCGGCCGGCCTACGGGCTGACGCCGGCGCAGATCGACGAGATCGCGGCGGAGACGCTCGCCGTCCTTGCCGATCCGCAGTTTGCGCCCGCCTTCGACGGACCCGCGATCGCCGAGGCGCCGGTCGTGGCGCGGCTGGGTGCACGCGCGATCGCCGGGCGCATCGATCGGCTGGCGGTGCGCGACGACGGCATCTTCGTCGTCGACTTCAAGACGAACCGCCCGCCGCCGGCCGCCGTTGCGGATGTCTCGCCCGTCTATATCGGCCAGCTTGCGGCCTATCGCGCGGCACTTGCGCCGCTCTTTCCGGGACGGCCGATCCACTGCGCGTTTCTGTGGACGCATGCGCCGCGGCTGATGGTCGTACCCGGCGATTTGCTCGACAAATTCGAACCTAAATGACTGATATCGCGCGCTAGTTTTATTGCGACCGGCGCGCCTTGACCCCGGCCGTGCCCCTACCTAGGTTTTAGGACCTTCGATTCGCCAGAACATCCCGCGAGGCTTTCCATGAGCGCCAACACCACCAAGGTTACCGATGCCAGCTTCCAGACCGACGT
>JAYRKO010000017.1:0-13599 GCA_041905745.1 Tagaea sp.
TGCAGTTCGAGCGCAAGTCCTTCTCCGCGCTCGTCGCCAGCGAGGATTTCCGCGAAGGCGTTACCGCTTTCATCGAAAAGCGGGCGCCTCAATTCAAGGGAAGATAGGGAGAAAGCCGATGAAGAAGTTCGCCGTACTCGCCGCAACCGCCGTGTTCGCGCTCGCCATGTCGGGCGGCCCGGCCCTTGCGCAGAAGACGCCGGAGCGTTCCAACAAGTCCGGCGAGGTGCGCGGCCAGGATCGCGCCAATCAGGTCAAGGACATGAACGAGAAAAAGAAGTCTTCGGCCGGCGAGAAAGCCGAGGGCAAGGCGAAGGCTGCCAAGAAGAAGGACTAGCGCGCGAGCGGGCGTCCGCCCGTCGGTCCGAGCGGGCGCTGGCGATCCATCTCGATGAGGAGCCGCCGCGCCCGCTCCTGATCCCCTTCCGCAAATCCGACCACGATGCGCGCGGCAGCGAGTTTCGCACGCTCGAATTCCTCGCCTTCGAGAGCCCGTCCGGCCCGCGCGGCATAGGCGTAGGCCAGCGCAAGATCGCGCGGCACGCCGGCCCCCTGTTCGTGCATCAGCGCAAGATTGAGCATCGCATGCGGATCGCCCTGCTCGGCCGCACGCCGGAACCACACGGCCGCGGCGGCCGGATCGGCCGGCACGCCTTCGCCCGCCCGATAGAGATGCCCGATCGAGAATTGCGCGTCGCGATTGCCGCGCTCGGCCGGTCCGATCCAGAAGAACCATGCCGACGTCGCATCGCCGTCCAGATAGGCCTTGAGACCGGAATCGTAGGCCTTCGCATCGTCGGCCGTCGGCTGCGCGACCGCCGCGACCGGAAGGATCAGCGCAAGCAGCAGCATGGGGAGCACGCGCCTCATGCGTCGCCCCGGGCAAGCCGCTCGCGATGGAAGACGTAGATGCCGGCCGCAATGACGACGCCCGCGCCGGCCAGCGTCGAAAGCGACGGCACCGCGTCGAACAGCACGTATCCGAAGGCCGCGATCCAGACGATCTGGAGATAGACGTACGGCGCCAGAACGACGGCCCGGGCATAGATATAGGACTGGCTCAGCCAATAGTGCCCCAGCAGCCCCAGCGCGCCGATCGCCGCGAAGACGAGCCACGCACCCGGCGTCGGCGGTTCCCAGACGAAGGGAACGATCAGCGAAAAGATCGCCGTCCCGATCGTGCCGGCGTAGGCGATCCCCACATCCGGCGGGTAGGCGGCGGCCAGCGTGCGCGTCAGCAGATGGAAGGCGGCATTGAGCGCGGCAACGCCAAGGCAGAGAAGTGCTGCCCAGTGAATCGAACCGCCGGTCGGCTTGATCACCAGCAGCACACCCACGAAGCCGACCGCGACGGCCGCCCAGCGACGGGGTCCGACCTTTTCGCCGAGAAAGAGGAAAGCGAAGGCGGTCAGGATCAACGGCATCGTGAAGCTGATCGCCTGCGCATCGACCAGCGCGATCTGGCTGATGCACAGGAAGAACAGAAAGGTGATCAGACTGATCAGCAATCCGCGCCCGATCTGCACGCGCGGCCGTGCGCTGGAAAAGGATCGGCGCAGGCCGCGGCGAAGGAAGAACGGTATCAGCAAAAGGAACTGGAAAAAGTACCGCCCCCAGACGACCTGGAGCGGGTGGTAGTCCTGCGTCAGATACTTCGCCCCCGTGTCGAGCGCACCGAAGCAGACCGTCGTCCCGCAAAACAGAAGGATCCCGACCCAGGCGCGCCCGTGCGGCTGCGCGATGCTCATGGCGGCCGCCGCCTAGCCGCGCATCGTGGCGTAGACGAGGGCCGCCAGCAGCAGGGCGGCAGCCGGCAGGAACCAGAAGCCCTCGCCGGCCCGATCCTTGTTGCGCAAATTGAAGAAGTGCCGGACGAGCGCACCCACGCAGCCCAGCCCGGCGAGAATGGCCCAGTTCCACTCGTGCCCCCACGTGCTCGCGTAGTTCTTCGAGAGCATGATGAACACGATCGGAAGCGTGAAATAGTTGTTGTGGAGCGAACGGAACTTCGCCTGCTTGGCAAAGCGATATTGCGGCGCACGACCCTCGCGCGTCGCATCGACCAGTTCGCGCTGGTTGGGGATGATGATCATCCACACGTTCGCCGTCATGATCGTGCCGATGGCGGCCCCTACGTGGATATAGGCGGCGTGCGGCGCCATCACTTGCGCAAGCGCCCAGGCGAGCAGCACCAGCATCGCGAAGGTCGTGGCCGTCGCGGCCGTCGGGCTGCCTTCGGCCCATGCGCTCCTCCACAGCCGGTCGTAGACGATCCAGACCGCGGCGATGACGCAAAGCGAGAAAAGCATCGCGCCGATCGTTCCGAACCCTTCGAAGGCCGGGTGCGTGAGGAACGAACCGCCGGAGCCGACATAGTAGACGATCGCCAGCAGCAGCACGCCCGACATCCAGGTGAAGCCCGCTTCCCATTTGAACCAGTGGAGTTCCTTGGGCAGCGTCGGCGGCGCCACGGCGAATTTCTCGACGCGGTAGAAGCCGCCGCCGTGGACGAGCCACGCCTCGCCCTCGACGCGCTCGCGCGGCGTTTCGGGCACGCGGAACTTCGATTCGAGCCAGTTGAAATAGAACGACGATCCGATCCACGCGATACCCGTGATCACGTGGGTCCAGCGCATGACGAGATCGGCCCACTCCTGGAAGGTCTGCAGAAACGACATCCGTACTCTCCGTCCGGTCAGGACCCGCGATAGGTGGCGTAGCTCCACGGCGAAACGAGGAGCGGAACGTGGTAGTTGCCGTCCGGCTCCGCGATGCCGAATGCGACGCTCGCCACGTCGACGAAGGGCGGATCCGGCAGCGCCACGCCGTTGGCACGGAAGTACGCCGCGACATGGAAGCGCAACTCGTAGCGCCCGACGCGGAAATTCGCGGCATCGAGCAGCTGGCGCTCCGTGCGGCCGTCGGCATTCGTCGCGAAGGTGCCCAGCGCCACGGGTGTTCCGTTCTCGATGCGCAGGAACTCGATCGTCATGCCGGCTGCCGGCCGGCCGTTCATCGTGTCGAGCACGTGGGTCGAAAGCTTTGCCATTTCCCTCCCCCTATGCCGCGACCAGATCGGCGAGCCGCAAGCCGGTGATCCGCCCGATCTGCCGGATCGCCTCGTCGAACTCGGCTTCGATCGTCGACCCCAGACGCCGCTCGAACGCGGACAGAATTTCCAGCTTGCCGAGGCCGCGCACGGCCACGATGAACGGAAAGCCGAACTTCGCCCGGTAAGCGGCGTTGAGCGCGTGGAAGCGCTCGAACTCGGCCGGCGTCAGCCGATCCAGTCCGGCTCCCCCCTGTTCGGATGCGGATTCGGCCGTCAGCGAGCGGTCGATTGCGGCCTTGCCCGCCAGTTCGGGATGGCCGCAGACGAGCGCCATCCGCGCCTCGCGCCCGGCACCGGCGACGACATCGAGCATCGCCCGGTGGAGGGCGTCGCGGTCCGCAAAGGGCCGACGCCCGAGCACGCCCTCCGCCACCCACGGTGCATGCTCGAAGACGCGGCCGAGGACCGCTACGAACTCCTTGTCGGGCAAGGCATTTATGTCGTCGATCGGAAGCGGAAACGCCATTGCGCGACCATAGTTCGCCCCCGGACGGCCGACAAGGTCCGCCGGAATCGCCCAAATCGCGCGCAGATCGCCCAAGAAGCGGGCGACGTCCTTGCCGGGCCCGAGTCCGATCCGGCAAAGTCCCGGCACAGAGCTTGCTGCGTCAGATCGGCAGACGCTCGCGCGGCAGGAGGCAGGCAGATCGTGGCTGAGACAGGAACCAGGGATTTCGTCGATATCGACCGCGTCAGCCTCGTCTACCGGACGAAGGACGGCGACACGCTTGCGCTGAAGGACGCCGACATCAAGATCGCGAAGGGGGAGTTCGTGTCGGTCGTCGGTCCGTCGGGTTGCGGAAAATCGACGCTGCTGAAGCTCGTCTCGGGCCTCCATTCGGCGACGACGGGCAACGTCATCGTCGGCGGCGAAGAAGTGACGGGGCCGCTCAAGATCTGCGGGATGGCCTTCCAGAACTCCATCATGCTGCCGTGGCGCACGCTGCTCGACAACGTGCTGCTGCCGCTCGAAATCGTCGAACCGCACGCGCGCACCTTCCGGCGCGACCGCGAGAAGCACGTCGCGACCGCCAAGGAACTGCTCGCCACCGTCGGCCTCTCGGGCTTCGAGGACAAGTTCCCCTGGCAGCTTTCCGGCGGCATGCAGCAGCGCGGCTCGCTATGCCGCGCGCTGATCCACAGTCCCGAACTTCTTCTGCTCGATGAACCGTTCGCGGCGCTCGACGCCTTCACGCGCGAGGAGCTCTGGGACGTCGTCCAGACCCTTTGGATCAAGAAGCGCCCGACCGTCATCCTCATCACCCACGACCTGCGCGAGGCCGTCTACCTCTCCGATCGCGTCATCATGATGAGCGCGCGCCCCGGCCGCGTGATCTCGAACAACCAGATCGATTTCGCGCGTCCCCGGACGCCGGAAACGGCCTTCCGGCCCGAGTTCGTGGATATCGTCCACCATCTGCGCGACGAAATTTCGGTGGTTCGCGCCAAGAAATAGGGAATTCGCGGCGGCGGTTTGTCACTTGCCTCGCTGCGGCGGGTGGGATTGAATCCCCGTGCCGCCGTCCTCGCCCCCGGGGGACGCGGAAAGGGCCGGCAGTTCCATGAACGCGATTTCCGTCGAACTTGCGCTCGACGCGCTCGCCGAACGGGTCGGCGATCCGGTGATCCGGGTCGCCGCCGGCGGCCGTATCGTTTTCGCCAACGCCGCCTTCGTGCGCGATTTCGGTACGGCGCCGACGCACCTCGAGGACCTCGGGGTGGACGACGGATGTCGCGCGCGGCTTCTGTCCATCGTGTCGACCGGCGGCGACGGCGAACTGCCGATGTTCGACGCCTCGGGCCGGCTGAAGCTCGCGACGATCGACGCGATGCGCTGCGGCGGCGGCCATATCGTCGTCCTGCGCCCGCAACTGCCCGAGACCAAGCGTGCGGGTGACGTCTTCATCGCGACGGCCAGCCACGAACTGCGTACGCCGCTCAATGCCGTCCTCGGCTTCGCGCAGATGCTGGAACGCGGCATCGGGGGCCCGCTCACCGACAAGCAGCGCGAATATCTTGCGTCGATCCGCGCCGGCACGCACCTGCTTGCCGGCATCGTCGAAGAGCTTCTCGAAATCGCGCGCGACGACGGTGCCGCGGAGCGGCTCAACGAGGCGCCCGTCGATCTCGTCTCGCTCGCGCAAACGCAGCGCGACCTGATCCGCGCCGAGGCCGACGCGCGCGGCGTCTCCCTGGCGTGCGGCACCCCCGGTGCCGGGCCGCTGGTCGTGCGCGCCGACGCCCGTAAGCTCGCCAAGGCGACCCTCGATCTTCTTTCGAATGCCGTGAAGTTCACGCCGGCCGGCGGAACCGTCGCCGTCGGCGTCGGGCGCAATTCGGTCGGCGCCATCGCGATCTGGGTCGAGGATGGCGGCGAAGCCGGCCCCGCCGATCCCGGCTTCGGTCCCGATCACGCCTATCAGCGCCGCGCGTCGGGTGCCGGCATCGCGCTTGCCATCGTGCGCCGCTACGCCGAGCAGCACGGCGGCCATCTCGAGATCGCGATGGATCCGAAGGGAGCCGCGCGCGTGACGATCCTGCTGCCGGCCGAGCGGCTCGTCGGCGCGGCCTGAGCTATTCGTCGGCCAGCGCCGCGAGACAATCGACGAGCACGCGCGCACCCGCCGCAAGATCGGCCGGCGTCGCCGCTTCCGCCTCGTTGTGGCTCACGCCCCGCTCGCACGGCACGAAGATCATTCCGGCCGGTCCGAGCGGCGCGACGTGCATCGCGTCGTGACCCGCACCGGACGGCATATCCATGTTCGCCAGTCCCAGCGCGTCCGCCTTCGCGCGCACGAGATCGACGATGCGCGCGTCGAACACCGTCGGCACGACGTCGGTGATCTGCACGACTTTGGCCGTACAGGGCGCGACGCTCGCCGTCACGACCCGCTCGATGCCGCCGCCCAGCCGGGCAAGAACGCCCGCATCGGGATGGCGGAAATCGATCGTGAAATGGACGTGGCCCGGCACCGTGTTGGGCGAGCCGGGCCGGCATTCGAAGCGGCCCACGGTGAAGCGCACGATGTCGTCGGGATCGTGCATGTGGCGCTGGAGCGCGGCGACCACCTCGACCGCGCTGCGCAGCGCGTCCTTGCGCACGCGCAGCGGCGTCGTGCCCGCGTGCGCCTCTTCGCCGGAAATGTCGACCGTATAGCGCTGCGAACCCTGGATGCCGGTGACGACGCCGATCGTGCGTCGCTCGGCCTCCAGCCGCGGCCCCTGTTCGATATGGGCCTCGATATAGGCGTAGAAGCGCCTGTCGAAATCGGGAAGCGTGCGGCACGGCGCCGCCGCGAGCGTTTCGGCCAGCGCGTCGCCCAGACGCACGCCCGCGCGGTCGCGCACGTCGAGCATCGCGGAAAGCGCATGGTCGCCGCCCCACACGGCAGAACCCATGGCACCGGGCTGGAAACGACTGCCCTCCTCGTTCATCCAGGCAACGACCACGACGGGGCGCTTCGTGCGGATACCCGCATCTTCCAGCGCTTCCAGCGCTTCGAAGCCGGCGAGGACGCCGTACATTCCGTCGTACTTTCCACCGGTCGGCTGGCTGTCCATGTGCGAGCCGGTCATCACCGGCGGCGCAGCGTCGTCCGTGCCCGCGCGACGGACATAGAGATTGCCGATCGGATCGCCGTAGACGTCGAAGCCGCGGGCCGCGGCCCATTGCATGAGTTGGCGGCGCGCCGCGGCGTCCTCCGGCGACAGCGCCTGCCGGTTGACGCCGCCCTTGGGAAGTCCGCCCAGCGTCGCCATGTCCACATGGCGCTGCCACAGGCGACGTGCGTCGATCTTGTCGGATGCCGGCATTGTCCCCTCCGTCATGCCGCCTTGCGCGGGCGAGGCTTGAGGCCGCCCTTCGCGCAGATGAATTCGGCGATGTCCGCCACGCCCTTGCCGGCCTTGACTTGCGTGAAGATGAAGGGCCGTTCGCCGCGCATCTTGCGCGCGTCGCGATCCATCACCTCCAGCGAGGCGCCGACATGCGGGGCCAGATCCGTCTTGTTGATGACGAGCAGGTCCGAGCGCGTGATGCCGGGTCCGCCCTTGCGC
Organism: Tagaea sp.; assembly: GCA_041905745.1. GTDB lineage: Bacteria > Pseudomonadota > Alphaproteobacteria > CACIAM-22H2 > CACIAM-22H2 > Tagaea. The sequence continues at coordinate 7,169 of JAYRKO010000017.1, forward strand.
GGGATCTTGTCGCCCGCGGAAACGTCGATCACGTAGATCGTGATGTCGGCCAGTTCGGGCGAGAACGTCGCGGCCAGATTGTCGCCGCCGGATTCGATGAACAGCAACTCGAGCCCGGGGAACTTCGCCGTCATCTCGGCGCAGGCGGCGAGGTTCATCGAGGCGTCCTCGCGGATCGCGGTGTGCGGACAGCCGCCGGTTTCCACGCCCATGATGCGCGATGGGTCGAGCGCGCCCGAACGCGTCAGGAACTGCGCATCCTCCTTCGTGTAAATGTCGTTGGTGATCGCGGCGACGTCGAGCACGTCGCGCATGTGCTTGCACAGCGCATCCACCAGCGCGGTCTTGCCCGAGCCGACGGGGCCGCCGATTCCGACGCGAAGGGGTCCGGTCATGAGCGAAATATCCTCGTGTATTGAACTTCGTGGCGAAACGAGAGCGCGTCGACGGCAATGGCGGCACCGCCGGCGTCGTCGAGCGAAAGGCCGGCCGCGCGCACCACCGCGGCTTCGACTTCGGCTTCGAGGGCCGCCAGCACGCGCTGGCCGTCGGTCTGCCCCAGCGGAACCGCGCGCACGGCCGCGGAGACGAGATTGGCCGCGAAGGCGTGGAGGTAAGCGCACAGCGCGTCGTCGACCGGAATGCGGGCGGCGGCGGCGGCGCAAGCGACCGCAACGGGATAGGCCGGGCGGACACCCGCCTGCGCAAGCGCACCGCGCCACGCCGCCACGTCCACACCCCACGCGTCGCCGATGGCCGAAAAGAAGCTTTCGCCCTGTTGCGTAGCCTCCAGCGCCAGTTCGCCCGTGCCGCGCATCGCAGCCGCAAGTTCGGCAATGTCGACGAAGTCGGCCTTGCTGCCCGCGACGACCGCCGCGTGGGCGTGCCGGAAGAAGATCGCGTCCGACCGCGCGCTGCCGAATGCCAGCACATCCGAAATCCAGCCGCGCAGCGTCTCGCGGTCGCGCACGAAACCTTCCTCGATGGCCGCTTCCAGCGCATGGCTGTAGGCGAAGGCGCCGACCGGGAAGGACGGCGACAGCCACGCGAGGAGCTTGGCCAATCCCTCAGTGGCCATGCCCGCCCCCGGCATAGGCGCCCGGCTCCGGATCGAACGGGCCGAGCTTGCGCTCGACCGCGGCGCCGAGCTTCTCGGCCATCTCGGCGATCACGTAATCGTCCAGCAGACGCAGCGCGCCGTCGGGCAAGATCTGGACGGCCAGGTGCCGGTTGCCGACATGCCAGGCGACGCGCGCCAGATGTGCCGGATCCGCACAGCGCACATCCATGACCGGCTCGTCGGCCGCGCGGACTTCGACGTAGCTACCGTCCTCGAGCGCCAGCCCGTCCCCGCCGCGCAGATGCGCGGCATGGACGAGATCGAGCAGGAACTCGAACCCCTCGTCGGCGCGCATCGCCATGCGGCGGCGGTGGCGCGCATCGGAAGCGAGCGTCACCCGGCCGCGCCGACGCGCGACGTCCCACGCCCCGGCCGGATCGACGGCAAGCGCGCGCATCAGAACAGGAAGTAGCGCTGCGCCAACGGCAGGACCTTCGCCGGCTCGCAAACCAGCGGCGCACCGTCCGCGCGTACTTCGTAGGTTTCCGGATCGACGTCGACGCGCGGCATGGCATCGTTGTGGATCATGTGCTTCTTGCCGATCTTGCGCGTGTTCTTCACGGGAAGCACCGTGCGCGACAGGCCGAGCTTGCGTCCGATCCCGTCCTGATGCGCGAGCTTCGAGACGAACGTCAGGCACGACGAACCCAGTGCCTTGCCGAAGGCGCCGAACATCGGCCGGTAGTGCACCGGCTGCGGCGTGGGGATCGATGCGTTGGGGTCGCCCATCGGCGCCGCCGCGATCGTCCCGCATTTCAGCACCATCTCGGGCTTCGCGCCGAAGAACGCCGGCTGCCACAGCACGAGATCGGCGTACTTGCCCTTCTCGATCGAGCCGACATAGGCCGAAATGCCCTGCGCCACGGCCGGATTGATCGTGTACTTCGCGAGATAGCGCTTGGCGCGGAAATTGTCGTTGTCGCCCTTCTCCTCGGTCAGGCGGCCGCGCTGGACCTTCATCTTGTGCGCGGTCTGCCAGGTGCGGGCGATCACCTCGCCGATGCGGCCCATCGCCTGGCTGTCCGAGCTCATCATCGAGATCGCGCCGATGTCGTGGAAGATGTCCTCTGCCGCGATCGTCTCGCGCCGGATCCGGCTTTCGGCGAAGGCGACGTCCTCGGGGATGCGCTGGTCGAGATGATGGCAGACCATGAGCATGTCGAGATGCTCGTCGATCGTGTTGACCGTGAAGGGCCGCGTCGGGTTCGTCGACGACGGCAGTACGTTGGGCAGCCCCACGACCTTGATGATGTCCGGCGCATGGCCGCCGCCCGCACCCTCGGTATGGAAGGCGTGGATCGTGCGCCCCTTGAAGGCGGCGACCGTATCCTCGACGAAGCCGCTCTCGTTGAGCGTGTCGGTATGGATGGCGACCTGGATGTCGTACTTGTCGGCGAGCTTGAGGCACGTGTCGATCGCGTTGGGCGTCGTGCCCCAGTCCTCGTGCAGCTTCATGGCGCATGCGCCCGCGCGCACCATTTCCACCATCGGGGCGAGCGCCGAGGCATTGCCCTTGCCGAAGAAGCCCATGTTGATCGGCAGACCTTCGGCCGCTTCCAGCATGCGGCGCATGTGCCACGGGCCCGGCGTGCAGGTCGTGGCCGACGTGCCCGCCGCCGGACCGGTGCCTCCGCCCATCAGCGTCGTCAGGCCGGAATAGAGCGCATCCTCGACCTGCTGCGGGCAGATCATGTGGATGTGGGAGTCGATGCCGCCGGCGGTGACGATGCGACCTTCGCCCGCGATCACTTCGGTCCCCGGCCCCACGACGATATCCACGCCCGGCTGGACGTCCGGATTGCCGGCCTTGCCGAGCCCCGCGATCTTCCCGTCCTTGAGGCCGATGTCGCACTTGACGATGCCCCACCAGTCGAAGACGAGCGCGTTGGTGATGACGGTATCGACCGCCCCTTCGCGCCGGCTGCGCTGGCTCTGCCCCATGCCGTCGCGGATGACCTTGCCGCCGCCGAATTTCACTTCCTCGCCGTAGACCGTCAGGTCCTTCTCGACCTCGATGACGATATCGGTGTCGCCCAGACGCACACGGTCGCCGACCGTGGGGCCGTACATGCCGGCATAGGCCTGGCGCGAGATCCTGATCGACATGTCACTTCCCCCGCTTGGGCGCCTTGAGCCGGCCGTTCACGTCGCCGCGAAACCCGTGGACGATCCTGGCGCCGCCGTAGGCGACGAGCGTCACGGTGCGCGACTGGCCCGGCTCGAAACGCACGGCCGTCCCCGCCGGAATATCGAGACGCATGCCGTAGGCCTTCTTCCGGTCGAAGGCGAGTGCCGGGTTCGTCTCGAAGAAATGGTAGTGCGAGCCGACCTGGATGGGCCGGTCGCCCGAATTCGCGACGTCGACCGTCGCGGTCGACCGGCCCGCGTTGAGCTCGATCTCGCCCTCGCGGACGAAGGTTTCGCCGGGTTTCATCGCATGCCTCAACGGATCGGATTGTGGACCGTGACGAGCTTCGTGCCGTCCGGGAAGGTCGCTTCGACCTGGATGTCGTGTATCATCTCGGCGATGCCGTCCATCACCTGATCGCGGCGCAGCACCTTGGCACCGTCGCGCATCAGGTCGGCGACCGAGCGGCCGTCGCGCGCGCCCTCGACGACGAAATCGGCGATCAGCGCCACGGCTTCGGGGTGGTTGAGCCTGACGCCCCGTTCGAGGCGCCGGCGCGCGACCATCGCGGCCATGGCGACCAAAAGCTTGTCTTTCTCGCGCGGACTCAAGTTCATCGGCGGCTACTCCCCAATTCGCGCCATCCTAGCATCACACGTGCCAGAGCCGGGATATCCCGGCCGGAAGCCCGAAAACGCCGGCCCGGAGCGCCTGCCAGAGCCGGCAATAGCGCGCGCGCAATCCCGGGACGTCGGCATCGATGATCCGCGCAACGAGTATCCCGCCGACCAGACCGCACGAGACGCCGGCTTCCGCCCGTGCGATTTCCAAAGCCGCCGTCGGCTGCCGGCTCGCGCACACGAGCATGGCTGCCGCGCGCGCTCCGTTGAGTAGGGCCGGCCGGTCGAGAAGCGCGTCGTCGAGCGGATCGGCCACGAACCGGTCGGCCCAAATGCGCCGCCCTTCGAGCCAGACCGTCCATCCGTCGCGGATGGATGCTGCCGACATCGTTTCGCCGCGCGCGCGCCGGCCGAAGACGAGGATTTCGCCGCCCAGGAATTCGGCCTCGCGCGCAAGGCGGACGTCGAGTTGCCGGTCCAGTCGCGCGCGGTCGAACAGGATCGTCTCCTGCGGGAACCATTCGAGACGCGCCCCCTCGCCGAGCCGCAGGTCGTTTCGGATTTCGCTCGCGGGCCCCCAGCTCCGGTAGATCTTCTCCGCCGACTGGCCGACCACAAGCGCGGCCGCCCCGTCGCCAAGCTCGATCGCCGTCGACAGCCGGTCGCCGCCGACGACCCCGCCGCCCGTGTTGACGAGAACCGCCACCGGCTGGCGCTCGGCCAGCGGGTCGGGAAACAAGATCTTCAGCGGGTCGCGCTGATCCAGATCCTTGAGACGCACGACCCCGTCGCCGTCGCGCGCGAATGCCGCAGCCGCGCGACCGTTAACCGCGGGACGCGCCAGCCCGCGCGTGCTATCACCGATCTCCATGCCGGGCGGAGTGTAGCCGCCCGCCCGCGCGCCTGCACAGGGGAAGCCACATGACCGACCAGAGCTGCCGTGACCTCCGCGTGCTCGTCACCGCCGGTGCCGGCGGCATCGGTCGCGCGATCGCCGGCGCCTTCGCCGAGGCCGGCGCGCGCATCGCCGTGTGCGACATCGACGACGCCGCGCTTGCCGAATTCCGGCAGGAGCTTCCCGGCCATGCCGCCTTCGAATGCGACGTTTCCGACGAAGACGAAGTCGACGACCTTTTCGACGACGTCGCGGAAGCGCTCGGCGGCCTCGACGTGCTGGTGAACAACGCCGGCATCGCCGGCCCCACGGGTCCGGCGGAGACGCTGACGCTCGAAGACTGGCGACGCACGCTCGACGTCAACGTCGTCTCGCAGTTCCTGTGCGCGCGCCGCGCGATACCGATGCTGCGCAAGAGCGGCGGCGGCACGATCGTCAACCTGTCGTCGGCCGCCGGCAAATTCGGCTTTGCCCACCGCACGCCCTATTCCGCCAGCAAGTGGGCCGTCGTCGGCTTCACCCGAAGCCTCGCCATCGAGCTGGGTCCCGACAATATCCGCGTGAACGCGATCCTGCCCGGCGCCGTCGACGGACCGCGCATCCGGCGCGTCATCCAGGCGAAGGCTGCCTCGAAGGGTGTACCGGTCGCCGACATGGAAAAGCTCTATACCCGCCAAGCCTCGCTCGGGCGGATGGTCGAGGCACAGGATATCGCGCGAATGGCGGTGTTTCTGGCCGGCCCCGGGGGCCGGAACGTCTCGGGTCAGGCCCTGTCGATCGACGGCGACACGCAGGCCCTCGTCTAGCGCGGGGCTATTTCTTCCCGAGATCGTGGACCAGCGCCAACGGCGCCTGGTCGCGCGCCGCATTCAATTCCTCGACGCGCTGGATATGGCCGTCGACCTGCGCTTCCTGCTCGACCGTCAGCGTCTCGTAGCGGATGTCGCCCACGACCTGCGCCGTGCGGCCCAAGTCGATGGCCTTGGCGCGGATCGGCCCGAACACCTTGCCCATCACGCGCACGCGATCGGCCGTGATCTCGCCGCGCACTTCGCCCGTGGCGCCGATGGTCAGGGACTTCGTGCGGATGACGCCCTCGACGCGGCCGTCGAGCTGGATGTCGCCGTCGCAATTGATGTCGCCCTTGAGCGACAGGCCCGAGGAGATGATCGACGGAACCGACGGGCCACCGGCGGCCTTCTGGGCGCGGGTGTCGGGAACGTGCTTATTCGACTTTCCGAACATTGCGGGCGGCCTCCAGGAACCGGATGGGGTCGACGGCGCGGCCGTCGACCATGACTTCGTAATGAACGTGCGGGCCGGTGCTGCGGCCGGTCGACCCCAGGAGACCGACGGTCTGCCGACGCTCGACGCGCTGGCCGACCCGGACGTCGATGCGGGTCAGATGACCATAGCGCGTCGACAGGCCGAAATCATGCTCGATCTCGACCATATTCCCGTATTCCCCGTTCCAGCCGGCAGTGACGACCTTGCCGGTCGCGGTCGCCAGCACGGGCGTACGCGGCGGTGCGGACAGATCGATGCCGCTGTGCATGGCGAGCTGCCCGTTGAACGGATCGCGCCGCATGCCGAACGGGCTCATCACGTTGAATTCGTCGAGGGGTGCGCGCAGCGGCAGCCTTCGGATCGCCGCGCGCATGTCGCGCA
>JAYRKO010000526.1:0-2442 GCA_041905745.1 Tagaea sp.
CTGTGGACGACGCTGATCGTCTATCTCGTGTCGATCCCGCTGGGCATCCGCAAGGCGGTGCGTGACGGATCGCGCTTCGACGTGTGGACGTCGGGCGTCGTAATCGTGGGGTATGCGATCCCGAGCTTCCTCTTCGCGGTGCTGCTGATCGTCGTCTTCGCGGGCGGGCGGTTCTTCGAATGGTTCCCGCTGCGCGGCCTGACGTCGGAAGGTTTTGCCGGCATGCCGTGGTGGCGACAGGCGATCGACTACGCGTGGCACATGGTGCTGCCGGTCGTCTCGATGGTGGTGGGCGGCTTCGCGGGCCTGACGATGCTTACCAAGAACTCGTTCCTCGACGAGATCGGCAAGCAGTACGTCGTGACGGCGCGCGCCAAAGGCCTGCCGGAGCGGCGCGTGCTCTACGGCCACGTGTTCCGCAATGCGATGCTGATCGTCATCGCCGGCTTCCCGGCGGCATTCGTGTCGATCTTCTTCACCGGCTCCCTGCTGATCGAGATCATCTTCTCGCTCGACGGGCTGGGGCTGCTGGGCTTCGAGGCGGCGGTCAACCGCGACTATCCGCTTATGTTCGCCACGCTCTATTTCTTCACGCTGCTCGGCCTCGTGATGAAGATCGTGTCGGACGTCACCTACACCCTGATCGATCCGCGTATCGATTTCGAGCGGCGCGCATGAGGCTGGGCGAACTCAACCGCCGCCGGCTGGCGAATTTCCGCGCGAACCGCCGGGGCTGGTGGTCGACATGGATCTTCCTTGCGCTGTTCGCGCTGTCGCTCGGCTCGGAGCTCGTCGCCAACGACCGGCCGGTTCTCGTGCGCTACGACGGCGCCTTCTATCTGCCCTTCGCGAAGGCCTATCCCGAAACAACGTTCGGCGGCGAGTTCGAGACCGAAGCCGATTATCGCGATCCGCATGTGGCCGAACTCATCGCGGAAAAGGGCTGGATGGTCTGGCCGCCGATCCGCTTTTCCTACCGCACCGTCAATCTCGATCTGCCCGTGCCAGCCCCCTCGCCGCCCACGGCCGACAACTGGCTGGGGACCGACGATCAGGGGCGCGACGTGGTCGCGCGACTGCTCTACGGCTTTCGCATCTCGGTTCTGTTCGGCCTGACGTTGACGATCCTGTCGTCGATCGTCGGCGTGATTGCGGGTGCGGTGCAGGGCTATTACGGCGGCTGGGTCGACCTTCTTTTCCAGCGCTTCATCGAGATCTGGGACGGGCTGCCGCAGCTCTACCTGCTCATCATCCTGTCGGCCTTCGTGCAGCCGAATTTCTGGTGGCTGCTCGGCCTGCTGCTGCTGTTCCAGTGGATGGGTCTGGTCGGCGTCGTGCGCGCCGAATTCCTGCGCGCGCGGAATTTCGACTATGTGCGCGCGGCGCGCGCCCTGGGTGCGCCCGACGCGCTCATCATGTTCCGCCACGTCCTGCCCAACGCGATGGTGGCCACGCTCACCTTCATGCCCTTCATCCTGTCGGGCTCGGTCGTGGCGCTCACCTCGCTCGACTTCCTCGGCTTCGGCCTGCCGCCGGGCTCGGCCTCGCTGGGCGAGCTGCTGTCGCAGGGCAAGTCCAACCTGCAGGCGCCGTGGCTGGCGCTGACGGCGTTCTTCTCGCTTGCGATCATGCTTTCGCTGTTGGTCTTCATCGGCGAGGCCGTGCGCGACGCCTTCGACCCCCGCAAGACCTTCCGGATCGAGATCGACCGATGACCGACGCCCCCGTCCTCAGCGTGCGCGACCTCGGCGTCGATTTCGCCCTGCCCGGACGCGGGCGAGCGCCGGCGGTGGCGGGCGTGTCGTTCGACCTTCGTCGCGGCGAGACGCTGGCGCTCGTCGGCGAGTCGGGCTCGGGAAAATCGGTCACGGCGCTGTCGATCCTGCAACTCCTGCCCTATCCGCTCGCGAGCCACCCGGCCGGCTCGTCGGTGCGCTTCGCGGGTCGCGAACTGGTCGGGGCTTCTGAAGCGGAACTGCGGACCGTCCGCGGCAATCGCATCGCGATGATCTTCCAGGAGCCGATGACCTCGCTCAATCCGCTCCACACCATCGAAAAGCAGATCGGCGAGGCGTTGGCCATCCACAAGGGCATGTCGGGTCCGGTCGCACGCGCGCGGATCGTCGAGCTGCTGCGGCTCGTGGGCCTCGGTGCGCAAGCCGAAAGCCGGCTCGACGCCTATCCCCACCAGCTGTCGGGCGGCCAGCGCCAGCGCGTGATGATCGCCATGGCGCTGGCGAACGAGCCCGACATCCTGATCGCCGACGAACCCACGACGGCCGTCGACGTGACGATCCAGGCCCAACTCCTGAAGCTCTTGCGCGAGCTTCAGCAGAAGCTCGGCATGGCGATGCTGTTCATCACCCACGACCTCGGCATCGTGCGCAAGCTCGCGCACCGCGTCTGCGTCATGAGCCGCGGGCACATCGTCGAGACGGGCCC
>JAYRKO010000527.1:0-2441 GCA_041905745.1 Tagaea sp.
GCCCGAACTGCCCGAACCGTGGATCGTGGACGTGGGCCGTTCGGGCCCGCGCTGCCTTGCGGGCGACGCCACGCCCGTGCTGTGGGGCCCGAAATTCGGCGAGACGACCGAGCTTTCGATCGAGCCCACCGACCGCAGCTGGCGCGCGAAGGGCTCGTGGCCCGCGCAGGCCGACCGGCTGGCGCTACCCGCGCGCATCCCGTTCGTCGACGGCGGCTCGTACAAGGTGGGCGTGGGCGGCAACGCGGCCAACGTGTTGATCCACCGCATGCCGGCGTCCATCGCCGATCCGCTCGTGCAGGCGGCATGGATGATCGAAAAGGGTTGCGAGGATCAGGCGCGCGCGCTCGCCCGGCAGGCCGCGCGCTAGGGCATGGACACGCAGGTCGTCATCAAGCGGACAGCCGCCGCCCTCGTCATCGGCCTTCTGGCCGCGGTCCTGACCTTCGGCATCTTCTATTTCTTCCCCTTCCTCGGCACGGCCGAACGCTGGACGCGCGACTTCCGCATCGCGAACCTGTCGCCGCCCGAGCCGCAGCACCCCGACATCGTCGTCGCCGCGATCAACGAGGAGACGCTGTCCTCGTTCCCCTACCGCTCGCCGGTCGACCGCAAGTTCCTCGCCGACACGGTGCGCACCATCGCGGCCAAGGGCGCCAAGGCGATGCTCATCGACGTGCTCTTCGATCAGGAGACCGAGCCCGAGAAGGACGAGGCGTTGCAGGAAGCGCTGCAGTCGCTGAAGATCCCCTTCGCGATCAGCTATTCGGACTCGCCCACCTACGTGACGGACGAGCAGCTCGAATATCTCAACGACTTCGTGAAGCCGGCGTGGCGCGGGCTTGCCGACATCGAGCCCGACAAGACCGACGGCATCATCCGCTTCGTGCCCGCCCCGCGCGACCTGAAGGACGGCACGCACGTGCCCAACGTGGCCGCGCGCGTGGCCCAGCTGCTCGGCGCGACGATCCCGGAAAAGCAGAGCATCATCGCGTGGCGCGGCGAGCCCGACAGCGCGACGGCTCCTTTCCGCGAATTCCCCAGCCACGCGGCCGCCGTGCTGCCGGAAGCGTGGTTCAAGGACAAGATCGTGCTGGTCGGCGCCAACCTGTCGCTGACCGACCGCTACCGCACACCCTTCTCGATCGGCCGCGACGTGGGCGACAACCGCATGGCGGGGATCGTCATCCAGGCGCACATCCTTGCCCAGATGCTGGAAGGCCGCGTGGCGCCCGAAGACCGCGCGTTCGGCCCCTACGTGTTCACGCTGGTGCTGCTGGCGCTGATCGGTGCGGCCCTCGGCACGACGGGCGTGCCGATCTGGGCGCGCTTCGGCGGTGCGGTCGTGACGGTCGTGGCGCTGTGGGCCGCGGGCTGGATCCTGTTCAAGGCCGACCATCCGTTCGTCGGGCTGGTCGAGCTATTGACCGGCGGCAAGAACGTGCTGATCCCGCTGATCGACCCGGTCGTGGCGCTGGGCATGGCGCTGTGGCTGTCGGACGCGTGGTCGGGCCGCGAGGAACGCCAGCAGAAGAAGTTCATCCAGGGCGTCTTCAGCAAGTACGTCTCGGCCGAACTGCTGAACGAGATCGTCAAGGACCCCAAGAAGCTCGACCTGTCCGCCAGCCGCCGGCCGATGTCGCTGATCTTCACCGACGTGCAGGGCTTTACGACGCTGTCGGAAAAGCTGGAAGCCGCCCACCTCGCCGACGTGCTGAACCGCTATCTCGACGGCGGCTGCCGCGAGATCTGGAAGTACGGCGGCACGATCAACCAGTTCACGGGCGACGCGATCTACGCGATGTTCAACGCGCCGCGCGAGCAGCCCGACCACGCCAAGCTTGCGCTGAAGGCGGCCCTCGACATCGACGCGTTCTCGGAAGTCTTCCGCGCGGGCGAACGCGCCAAGGGCGTGGACATGGGCATGACGCGCATCGGCGTGCACACGGCCGAGGCGAATGTGGGCAATTTCGGTTCGCTCGATCGTTACGAGTATAAAGCGCTGGGCGATGCCGTGAACACGGCCGCGCGCCTGGAAGGCCTCAACAAGTATTTCGGCACGCGCATCCTCATCACCCAGCAGACGCGCGACGCGAGCCCCGAGATCCCGTGCCGCAAGGTCGGCGGCGTGATCGTCAAGGGCAAGAGCGAGCCCATCCACGTCTACGAACCGCTGCCCGCGGACCGCGCGAACGACGAGAACACGAAGCTCTATCTCGCGGCGTTCGAACTGATGAAGGCGAAGGACCCGGGGGCGCTCGCCGCGTTCGAGGATCTGTGCAAGCGCTACCCCGACGACGCACTCGCCGAATACCATCTCGACCGCCTCAAGGAAGGCGAGACCGGCGAAGTCTTCGCGATGGCGGAGAAGTAACGCGACAACAGGCGACGTAACCTGTTTATCGCGTTGATTCCAAACGCAGGTAACCGGAATCGCACCT
>JAYRKO010000528.1:0-2436 GCA_041905745.1 Tagaea sp.
TGGTACTCGGCCAGCACGTCCGCACGCGTCTGGAAGATCGTCAGGTTGTGCATCAGCAGGTCGCCGAAGTCGCACGCGTTCAACGTCTTCAGCCGCTCCTGATACATCGCGTAGAGCTGTGCTGCCTTGCCGCCCGCGACTTCGGCCGCCGGATCGGCGCCCACGCGCTCGGGCGTCAGGCCGCGGTCCTTCCACCGCTCGATGACGGCGTGGACGACGCGCGCGGGCCACTTCTTGTCGTCGATGTTCTCGGCCTGCAGCAGCTGCTTCACCAGCCGGATCTGGTCGTCCTGGTCGAGGATCGTGAAATTCGGCTTGAGCCCCACGAGTTCGGCGTGCCGGCGCAGGATGCGCGCGGCGAGCGCGTGGAAGGTGCCCAGCCACATCGCCTCGACCGTGTCGCCCACGACGGCGGCGATGCGGTGGCGCATCTCGGCCGCCGCCTTGTTGGTGAAGGTCACGGCCAGGATCTGGCCCGCGAAAGCCTTGCGCGTGACCATCAGGTGGCACACGCGGGTGATGAGGACGCGCGTCTTTCCCGTGCCTGCGCCCGCGAGCACGAGCAGCGGTCCCTCGGTCGAGGTCACGGCGTCGAGCTGGGGCGGGTTCAGGTTGCGCAGATAGGCCGGCAGGGCGGCCGATTCGGGCAAATCGCTCATTCCGGGCGCTGTATAGCATGCGCGGGCCTTGGCGAAACCGGGCCGGGTATGGACAATACGGGCAACGAGGCGTCCCCGTTCCGCCGCACCCCGGAGGCCGACATGCGCTTGGTTCCGCGACTGCTGATCCTGCTGCTGGCCTGCGTGACCGCGTGGCCGGCGGCGGCACAACAGGCCTCGCCGCTGACCGCCACGTTCGACGCGATCGTCCGCCTGCGCACCTTCGTGCCGGCCGAGGCGCGCACCGCCGCCACGCTGGGGCGCGAACGCGAGGGAACGGCCATCCTCATCGACAATTCGGGGCTGCTCCTGACCATCGGCTACCTGATGGTCGAGGCATCGGGCGGCGAAGTGCGCTTCGCGGACGGCAAGACCGTGCCGGCACAGGTCGTCGGCTACGACCACGACACCGGCTTCGGGCTGATGCGCGCGGCCGAGGTGCCCAAGGGCCTGAAACCGGTGACGCTCGGCAAATCGTCGGCCTTGCGCGAGCGCGACCCGGTCGTCGTCGCGGCGCATGGCGGCCCGGACGGCGCGGCACCGGCCTTCGTCGTCTCGCGGCGCACCTTCGCGGGCAACTGGGAGTACATGCTGGAAAGCGCCATCTGGACGAGCCCGCCGCACCCGGCGTGGAGCGGAGCGGCCCTCCTCGATCCGTCGGGGCGGCTCGTGGGCGTGGGCTCGCTCATCGTGGCGAGCGCCAACGGCGGCGAACCGACGATGCCCGGCAATGTGTTCGTGCCCGTCGACGAGCTGATGCCGATCCTCGCCGACCTGATCGATCAGGGAAAATCCACAGGCCCCGTCCATCCGTGGCTGGGCATGACGGTCGAGGCGGTGGCGGGCCGCCTGTTCGTCGTGCGCGTGACGCCCGAGGGTCCGGCCGCGCGCGCGGGCGTGCAGCGCGGCGACGTGATCGCGGGCGTCAAGGGCAAGCAGCCCGACACGCTCGGCGAGCTGTTCCGCGCGTTATGGGCGCAGGGGCCGGCCGGAACGACGATCGAGTTCGACGTGTTGCGCGAAGGACAGGTCCGCCGCATGGCCGTGCCGTCGGCCGACCGGCGCGCGCACCTGAAGCTGCGTTCGTCGCTCTAGCGGATTTCGAGATAGCGGCGCTGGAGCCACGCCGAGGCGAAGCCGAGCGCCAGCCAGAAGACGGCCGCCGCCGCCAGCGAGAACAGCGCGAAACGCTGCGCAATGCCCACGGGCATGCCGCCCTCGCCCACCGTGCCGGTATGCGAAAGAAGACCCACGAGGCCGAACGCCTCGCCCGGCGCGCCGATCACGTGCGGGGCCGCGATCAGCACGATGCCGAGAAGCCAGTCCTGCGAGCGCCGGCCGAGGATCGCGAGTACGCCGCCCGAAAGCGTCGCCGCGGCCGTGGCAAGCCACCAGATCTGCCGGGCGACGAGATCGCCCTCCGCCATGCCGGGCAGGGCCGGCGCAAGGCCGAAGGCCGGGGCGAGCGAGAATGTCGCAAAGCCGAATACGCCCAACACGGCACCCACGCGCCAGTCGAGCGCCACGTCGCGCAGGCTGCGGAAGATCAGCAGCGCACCGTTCGCCAGCAGGCCGAAGCCCACGCCCGCAAGGATGTCGAACAGCACCGACCAGGCGGCGCGCGCCATCCCCTCGGGCGACCATTCGTGCGCCGCCGACGGATCGGCGATTTCGAAGGTTTCGGCCGTATCGATGAGCGGCCACACGCCGACGGCTTGAACGCCGGCCGCGACGAGCCCCGCGACAAGCCCCGCCGCGAGCGCCACCCAGAACAGGC
>JAYRKO010000529.1:0-2435 GCA_041905745.1 Tagaea sp.
GGGCTCGGCTCCACCAGATGGTAGGGGGCTTTCGCACCGTGCGCGGAAGTCTGGGCCATGGTTCGTTCCTCAGTTTGTCGGGGCCGCCGCCTGGGCGGTCTTGGGCTGGTCGGCAGCCCGGTGGAAGCTATACGAGAGGGTGATGGTCGTCACGTCGCTCATGTGCGGGTCCTTCTCGATCGCGGGATCGACGAAGAACGACACGGGCAGATCGAGGCTTTCGCCGGGTGCGAGCGTCTGCTCGGTGAAGCAGAAGCACGCGACCTTCTGGAAATAGGGGGCGACCTTGTCGGGCGTCACGTTGTACGTGGCCGTGCCGGTCGTCGGCGCCTTGCCGGGGTTGGCGGCGGTGTAGAAGACGAGCGCGTCCTCGCCTGTCGTCACCTTGACCGGGGCCGGTCCCTTGAAGCGCCAGCCCAGCGCCTCGGGCCCGCCCATGACGTTGGCGTCGAAGCGCACCGTGACGATTCGCGTGCCCGTGTGCGCGGGCAGCGATTCGGCGATCATCGGCGTGCCGCCGAAGCCGGTCACCTGGCAGAAAAGCTTGTAGAGCGGCACGGCCGCGTACGACATGCCAACCATGCCGACGACGACCGACGCCATCGCGATCGCGACGCGGCGGTTGGAGCGCTGTTTGGACGAAGGCGCGCTCATTTGACCATCTTCACGATCGTGATCGCGTAGAAGAGCGCGCACAGCCCCGCGACCGCGAGCGCGATCGCGACGTTCTTGGCGCGGCGGTTCTTCATCGGATCGGGCGCAGCGCTCACGACGCCACCCCCGCCGGAACGCGGTCGAGCACCATCAGCCCGAACAGCAGGAAGAGATAGACGATCGAATAGCCGAACAGGCGCTTGGCCGCGGCTTCGGGGAAGTCGAGATTTTCCGAACCTTCGCGGCGGCCCTCGCGCCACACGTCGATCGCACCGGCGAGGAACACGAGGCCCAGTGCGGCGGCGGCGACCGCGTAGACCGGGCCGACGACGCCGCAGAAATAGGGCGCCACGCCCAGGGGTGCCAGCAACGCGGAATAGATGACGATCTGGCGGCGCGTCTCGGCCTTGCCCGCGACGTTGGGCAGCATCGGCACGCCGGCCTTGCCGTAGTCGCGCATCGCGAACAGCGACAGCGCCCAGAAATGCGGCGGCGTCCACATGAAGACGACGGCGAAGAGCACCACGGCGGCAAGCCCCACGTCGCCCGTGACCGCGGCCCAGCCGATCATCGGCGGGAAGGCGCCGGCCGCACCGCCGATGACGATGTTCTGCGGCGTGCGGCGCTTGAGCCAGGCCGTGTAGATGAAGACGTAGAAGCCGATCGAGCCCGCGAGCAGCGCGCCCGCCGCGACGTTCGTCGCCAGCGTCATGACGACGACCGAGGCGACCGACAGCACGATGCCGAAGGCCAGTGCCTCGGCCGGTTCGACGCGGCCCTGCGGGATCGGACGGTTCGCCGTGCGCGCCATCAGCGCGTCGATGTCCGCGTCGTACCACATGTTGATGGCGCCCGCGGCGCCCGCGGCGACCGCGATGCACGCCACCGCCACCGCCGCGACGAAGGGATGGATGCTTCCGGGTGCGAGCATCAGCCCCACGAGCCCCGTGAAGACCACGAGGCTCATGACGCGGGGCTTGAGCAGGGCCACGAAGTCGGCGACCCCGCCCGCGCTGGTCTGCGGGGCGAGGACGTCGGCCGCGATGCCTGCCGGAAGCGATCCGTCGGCGGACATGCCGGTCAGTGCGCCGCCGGCGCCTTGATCTGCGGCAGCTCTTCGAACGTGTGGTGCGGGGCCGGGCTCGGCACCGTCCACTCGAGCGTGTCGGCCGGCAGGCCCCACGGGTTGGCCTGCGTGACCTTCTTGCCGTTGAAGAGCACCCACACCGTCGCGACGAGGAACGCCATCGACGCCGCGAAGGCGATGTAGGCGCCCCACGACGAGATCAGGTTCCAGCCGGCGAAGGCGTCCGGATAGTCCGGGATGCGGCGCGGCATGCCGGCGAGACCCAGGAAGTGCTGCGGGAAGAACGTCAGGTTGACGCCGATGAACGTCACCCAGAAATGCAGCTTGCCCCAGCTTTCCGGATATTCGCGGCCCGTCATCTTGGGCCACCAGTAGTAGAAGCCGCAGAAGATGCCGAACACGGCGCCCAGCGACAGCACGTAATGGAAGTGCGCGACCACGTAGTAGGTGTTGTGGAGCGCGATATCCATGCCGGCGTTGGCCAGCACCACGCCCGTCACGCCGCCCACGGTGAACAGGAAGATGAAGCCCACCGCCCACAGCATGGGCACGCGGAACTCGATCGACCCGCCCCACATCGTGGCGATCCACGAGAAGATCTTCACGCCCGTGGGCACGGCGATCACCATCGTGGCGGCGGTGAAGTAGATGCGCGAATTGACGTTGATGCCGGTCGTGTACATGTGGTGCGCCC
>JAYRKO010000530.1:0-2425 GCA_041905745.1 Tagaea sp.
GCACGCGCCACGTCCACGCCTACATGAAGGACTTCCTTTTCCAGGCCCCGCAGGCGCGCACGAAGATGGCGGCACTGTCGGGCGGCGAGCGCGGGCGCGCGATGCTGGCCCGCGCGCTGGCACGGCCCTCGAACCTGCTCGTGCTCGACGAGCCGACCAACGATCTCGACGTCGAGACGCTGGACCTGCTTCAGGAACTGCTCGCCGACTATCCCGGCACGGTGCTGCTCGTCAGCCACGACCGCGATTTCCTCGACCGCGTGGCGACGTCCACGGTCGTGGCCGAGGGCGGCGGGCTATGGCGCGAATATGCCGGCGGCTATTCCGACATGCTGGCCCAGCGCGGGCGCGGCGTGGAAGCCAAGGTCCGCACGGCCGCCCCGGCGGCCCCGCGCGCCGCACCCGCACCCAAGCCGGCAGCGGACGCGAAGAAGCGCCTCGGCTTCAAGCAGAAGCACGCGCTCGAAACGCTGCCCGCGAAGATGGAGGCTTTGCGCAAGGCCATCGTCGCCGCGAACGCCGCACTGGCCGACGCCGGCCTCTACGCGCGCGACCGCGCGGCGTTCGAGAAGCACAGTGCCGCGCTGGCCAAGGCGCAGGGCGACCTCGCAGCCGCCGAGGACGAGTGGCTGGAACTGGAAATGCTTCGCGAGGAAATCGAGGGCGCCTAGAACTTCCCCGCGCGGAAATCGGCGACGGCCTGATGGATTTCCTCGGGCGTGTTCATGACGAACGGGCCGTACTTGGCGACCGGTTCGCGCAGCGGCTTGCCGGCGACGAGGATCGCGCGCGCAGGCGTGGCGCCCGCTTCGAGCGTCACATGGTCGCCCAGCCGCAGCACGCCGAGCGTGCCGGCGGGCACGCGCGTGCCGCCGATGACGACGGCGCCTTCGTAGACATAGACGAACGCGTTGTGCGCCTCGGGCACGGGCAGCGTCGCGCGGCCGCCCGCTTCGAGCACGACGTCGAGATAGAGCGGTGCCGTCGTCTTCGCGTCGACGGGGCCGCGCGCGCCGGCATAGGTTCCGGCGATCACCTTGATGTCGGCCCCCGTCGCCGTCTCGACGACCGGCATCGCGTCGGCCGGCAGGTCCTGATAGGCGGGCGGGCACATCTTCTCGGTCGCGGGCAGGTTGATCCACAGCTGGAAGCCGCGCATCAAACCTTCTTCCTGCTCCGGCATTTCCGAATGCACGATGCCGCGCCCGGCCGTCATCCACTGCACCGACCCGGGGCCGAGCAGGCCCACATTGCCCTTGTTGTCGGCGTGGCGCATGCGCCCGTCGAGCATGTAGGTGACGGTCTCGAAGCCGCGATGGGGATGGTCGGGGAAGCCGGCGATGTAGGCGTCGGGATCGTCCGAGCCGAACTCGTCGAGCATCAGGAACGGGTCGAGATCGGGAAGCGCGCTCGTCCCGATCACGCGGTTGAGTTTCACGCCTGCGCCGTCGCTGGTGGGCTGGCCCTTGGCCAGCGCCACGACCGTGCGCGCCGTCTGTCCGGTGGCCGTCATCGTCGAATTCCTTCGCGTTCTGTCCCCTTCGAATTGGCGATTTGCACGGTGCGCGTCCAGTCCGCCGGCGGGCAACGCAGCGTTCGCATGGCAGCAATGATTTCCCCGGCCCGTCACATTTCGGCTCGAATCTTGCGATAGAAGGTTCGCGTTTGGGGAGAGAAGCGCATCGCCTTGGACGTCCCCCCGGGACGAGGAGATGTGCAGATGCTCTACTACCGGAAGCTCAACCGCTTCGATGCGCCCGCTTTCGAGGGCCACCTTCTGGCGCTTGCACCCGTCGACCGGCGTGCCCGCTTTTCGGGCAACGTCGGCGACGAATCGGTCCGCGCCTATGTCGCGGGG
The DNA here is from genome assembly GCA_041905745.1 of Tagaea sp. Lineage (GTDB taxonomy): Bacteria > Pseudomonadota > Alphaproteobacteria > CACIAM-22H2 > CACIAM-22H2 > Tagaea. Next base: position 1,859 of record JAYRKO010000530.1, read on the forward strand.
ATCGACTGGCAGGCGGCGTGCCTGCTCGGCTGCTTCGAGGGCACGACGCTCGTGGGCGTGGCCGAACTCCATGCCGGGGCGGGCCTGCCGGCGCGCAGCGGCGAATTCGCCGTGACCGTGGCGACGAGCCACCGCAACCGCGGCGTGGGCAGCGAACTTCTGCGCCGCACGATCCTGCTGGCCCGCAACCGGATGGTGGGCAAGCTCCACATGATCTGCCTCGTCGACAACCAGCCCATGCGCCGCATGGCCGACCGCTTCCACAGCCAGATCGACGTCGAGGACGGGCAGGCGTGGGCGCGGCTCGCCGTGCCGTTCCCCGATCCGGTCTCGCTGCTGTCCGAGGCGCTGGAGGACGGCATCGGCTTCGCGGCCGCGACGATGGGGGCCGCGCGCGGCCCCCGGTCGAGCGGGGCAGGGGCCTGAAGCATGCGCTTGCGCGCTCGCGCGTCGCGGGTTAATCGCTTGCCCCCATGCCCGTCACAACCGTCCACCTGATCCGCCACGGCCAGTCCGCGTTCAACGCGGCGTTCGACAACGTCAAGCGCATCGATCCGATGATCTTCG
>JAYRKO010000531.1:0-2423 GCA_041905745.1 Tagaea sp.
AGGACCTTGCCCGGCCTCTGGCGCTGGGTACGGTCGCGACGCTGCTGGAGCGCGCGGCGGCCTCGGGCGTTTCGATCATGGTGTTCGTGGGCAACAAGGGCTGCATCCAGATCCACACGGGGCCCGTCGCCAACATCAAGCCGATGGGGCCGTGGATCAACGTGATGGACCCGGCCTTCAACCTGCATCTGCGCGCCGATCTGGTGACGAGCGCGTGGCTCGTGCGCAAGCCCACCGACGACGGCACGGTTACGTCGGTCGAACTGTTCGACGCGGAGGGCGGAACCGTCGCGATGTTTTTCGGTGCGCGAAAGCCCGGCAAGCCGGAACTCCCGGCCTGGCGGATGCTCGCCGAAGGCCTGCCGACGGCGGAGGGCTGAATGGGCCGGACCGGTGTCGTCGCGGCATTCGCCGCGGCGATCCTGGCCGGATCTGCCGCGGCCGCCGAGGCGCCCAAGCGCATCGCGGTCGCGGGCAGCGGCCTTACCGAAATCGTCGTGGCGCTGGGGGCGGGCGATCTCATCGTCGGCGTCGATACGACGAGCTTGTTTCCCGAGCGCGTGCGCAAACTGCCGCAGCTCGGCTACCTGCGCGCCATTGCGGCCGAGGGTGTGCTGTCGCTGAACCCCGACCTGCTGCTGGCAAGCGAAGATGCCGGTCCGCCGGCGGTGCTGGCGCAGCTGGCCGGCGCGGGCCTGCGCGTCGTGCGCGCGCAGGAAGGCTACGACCCAGAGGCCGTCGCAAGGCGCATCGCGCATGTGGGGGCCGCGATCGGCCGCGATGCGGCCGCCGCCGATCTCGAGGCGCAGATCGCGGCCGATCTTGCGCGCGTGCATGCGGCCATCCCGCGTGGAAATCCGCCACGCGTGTTGTTCCTGCTGGCAGCCGGATCGGGCGCGCCGCTCGTCTCGGGGCGCGAGACGGCCGCGGCAGCGATGGTCGAATATGCCGGTGGGCGGAACGCGGTCGACGAATATCGCGGCTACAAGCCGCTATCGGCCGAGGGCGTGGTGCGCGCGGCCCCCGACCTCGTGCTGACGACGGATGCGACGGTCCGCGCCCTTGGCGGCCTCGACGCGATCCGCGCCATGCCGGCCTTTGCCGCGTCGGGACCCAAAATGCCGCGCTTTGCGGACGTCGACGCGGTGCTGATGTTCGGCTTCGGGCCACGCATCGCGCAGGCGGTGCGCGATCTCGCGCGCATCCTCCACCCCGACGCCGCGCTGCCCGACCTGCCGGACAGGCCGTGGCTCAAGTCCGACCGGTGACGCGGCACGCCGAACCGGCGGTCGGCCTGCTGCTCGTCGCGAGCTTCGCGGCAGCGCTGTGCGTGGGGCCGATCAACCTGCCGGCCGACGCGGTTGGCCGCGTGCTGGTGCGGCTTGCCGGCCTTCCGGTCGATGCCGACGAACGCGCGATCGCCGTCGTTTCGGCCCTTCGCCTGCCGCGTGCGGCCCTTGCCGCGATCGTCGGCGGGGCGTTGGGCCTGTGCGGGGCGATCATGCAGGGGCTGTTCCGCAACGCGCTCGCCGATCCGGGCGTGCTCGGCATTTCGGGCGGCGCGTCGCTGGGCGCGGTCGCGTCGATCTATTTCGGCGCCGCGGCCTGGGGCATTTGGGCGATGCCGGCGGCGGGTTTCCTCGGCGGTCTCGCCGCCGTGCATGTCGTGACGCTGCTGGCGCGCACGCAAGGCCGCATGCCCGTGGCCGCACTCCTGCTGGCCGGGATCGCGGTGAACGCCTTCGCGATGGCGCTGATGGGCATCCTCGTCTATTCGAGCGACGACCGGCAGCTGCGTGACATCACCGTGTGGCTTCTGGGCAGTCTTGCGGGCGCATCGTGGCAGCGCGTGCTGCTGGTGGCACCGGTCGCGGCGCTGGCGCTTCTCGCCGTGCCATTCCTTGCCCGCGCGCTCGACGCCCTGATCCTTGGCGAACGCGAGGCGGCGCATCTGGGCATTCGGGTGGAACGCGTCAAGCGCATGGCGGTCGTGCTCGTGGCGATGGCGACCGGTGCCGTCGTTTCCGTTTCCGGCCCCATCGGGTTCGTCGGTCTCGTCGTGCCGCACGTGGTGCGGCTGACCGTGGGTGCGGGCCACCGGCGGCTGCTGCCGCTCAGCGCCTGCGCAGGCGCTGCATTGCTGGCAGGGGCCGATACGCTCGCGCGCATCGTCGTGGCGCCGGCCGAACTGCCAGTGGGGCTCGTCACCGCGGCCATCGGCGCGCCGTTCTTCGCGGTGCTGCTGATGCGCGAGAAGGCGCGGTTGGCCGCATGATCGAGGCGCAGGCCATTTCCGTCGTACGGGGCGGGCGCACGGTTCTGGCGCAGGCTTCGCTCGGCGTGGCGCCGGGGGAATTCGTGGCGCTCGTCGGGCCGAACGGGGCGGGCAAGTCGACGCTGCTGCGTGCGCTTGCCGGCGAGAC
>JAYRKO010000532.1:0-2423 GCA_041905745.1 Tagaea sp.
CCGGCTTGTATCATAAAGTCGGACGGACGCCATGACCGAGCCGCGCGGCAACCTGCCCGAATATTCCGTCTCCGAACTGTCCCAGGCCGTGAAGCGCACGGTCGAGGACAATTTCGAGATCGTGCGCGTGCGCGGCGAGATCTCGGGCTTCAAGCGCCACACCTCGGGCCATCTCTATTTCGCGCTGAAGGACGCCGACGCGGCGATCGACGGCGTGTGCTGGCGCGGCTCGGCCGGCAAGCTCGGCATCAAGCCGGAAGACGGGATGGAAGTCGTCGCGACCGGACGGCTGACGACCTATCCCGGCCGTTCGAAATACCAGATCGTCGTCGAGCGCATGGAACTCGCCGGCCAGGGCGCGCTCCTGAAGCTGATCGAGGACCGCAAGAAGCGGCTCGCCGCCGAAGGCCTGTTCGACGCGGCGCGCAAGCGCAAGCTCCCCTACTTGCCCGACACGATCGGCGTCGTCACGTCGGCGACGGGGGCCGTCATCCGCGACATCCTGCATCGCCTGTCCGACCGCTTCCCGCGCCGCGTGCTGGTGTGGGCGGTCGCCGTGCAGGGCGAAGGGGCGGCCGAGCAGGTCGCCGCCGCCATCCGCAGCTTCAACGCGCTCGTCCCGGGCGGCCCGGTGCCGCGTCCGGACGTGCTGATCGTGGCGCGCGGCGGCGGCAGCCTCGAAGACCTGATGGCCTTCAACGAGGAAATCGTCGTGCGCGCGGCGGCCGAGAGCGAGATCCCGCTCGTCTCCGCCGTGGGCCACGAGACGGATACGACGCTGATCGATTTCGCGTCCGACGTGCGCGCCCCCACGCCCACCGCCGCCGCCGAAATGGTCGTGCCCGTGCGCCAGGAATTGGCCGCGCGCATTGCGCGCGCTGGCGCCACGCTGGAGGCAAGCCTCGCGCGCACGCTCGACGAGCGGCGCAGCCGCGTTACCGCCGCCGCGCGCGCGCTGGGCGATCCCAAGCGCATGGTCGAGGAACGCGCCCAGCGCCTGGACGAACGCGGCGAACGCCTGAAGCTTGCGATCCTTGCCGCACTCGACGCGCGCAGGCGCCGCACGATCGAACTGGGTGCGCGCCTGCCCGATCCCAAGACGCAGCTCGAACGCGCGCGCGGCCAGTTGCTGCGCCTGTCGGCGGCCCTCGTTTCCAACGCGGGTGCGCGCAAGACCGCGATCGCGCGCGAGGCGGGCCACGTCGCCGACCTGCTGGCGCGCGCGAAGGCCGCCGCCGCGCGCGGCATCGACCAGCGGCGCGAACGCACGAACGCGCTCGCCGGCCTGCTCGAAAGCTTCTCTTACAAGAAGGTGCTCGAACGCGGCTTCGTGCTGGTGAGCGATGCCGACGGCAAGCCGATCCAGAAGGTTGCGGGTGCCGCCCCCGGCACGCACGTGACGCTTACCTTCGCCGACGGGGCGACCGGTGCGACGGTGGACGGCGAGGCGGCCGCGAAATCCGAGAAGAAGCCGAAGGCCGCGAAGACGCCTGCCGCCGGACAGGGCTCGCTGCTGTGAAGCGGCTTCTCGCGGCCCTCGTGCTGCTGGTGGCCCCCGCGCACGCGCAGGAGGTGCGCTTCGAGAACCGCCTCGTGCAGGGCGCGCTCGTCGTCGGCACGACCGCGCCGGGATCGCGCGTGGCGCTCGACGGCCAGCCGGTGCGCGTGGCGGGCGACGGAAAATTCGTCCTCGGCTTCGCGCGCGAGGCGAAGGCCGCGAAGCTCGACGTGACGGCACCCGACGGAAAGTCGCGCACGCTCGACCTCAGGATCGAGGCGCGCAAGTTCGACATCCAGCGCATCGACGGCCTGCCCGAAGCGCAGGTGACGCCCGACCCGGCCGCACTCGCGCGCATCGCGACGGAAAACGAGCGCATCGTGGCCGCCCGCCACCGCGACACGCCCGAAGCGCTGTTCGAAAGCGGCTTCCGCTGGCCCGTCACGGGGCCGGTCAGCGGCGTCTACGGCAGCCAGCGCATCCTCAACGGCAAGCCGCGCGCACCCCATCTGGGCGTCGACGTCGCACGGCCCACCGGCACGCCGGTCGTCGCGGCGGCCGACGGGATCGTGTCGCTGGCGGAGGACGACCTTTTCTTCACCGGCGGCACGCTGATGATCGACCACGGGCACGGCGTTTCGTCGATCTACGCGCATCTCTCGCGCCTCGACGTGCCCGTCGGCAGGCGCGTGAAGGCGGGCGAACGCGTGGGTGCGATCGGCGCCACGGGGCGCGTCACCGGCCCGCACCTGCACTGGGGTCTCGTGTGGTTCGACGTGCGCCTCGACCCGGCCCTCCTCGTCCCGCCGATGCCGGCGGAATGAGATGACCGACGCGATCGTCTTCCGCCCCGCCCGGCCCGACGAGGGTCCGCTGCTGCGCGAGATCACGCGCGAGGCCTACGCGAAGTGGGTGCCCGCGCTAG
>JAYRKO010000533.1:0-2422 GCA_041905745.1 Tagaea sp.
CGCTCGCGCGCTGACCGGTTTCACGATCCGCGCACAAAAGAAAAGGGCCGGTCTTTCGACCGGCCCTTTCGTCTTTGGCGGGATCGGCCGCTTACTGCAGCACGATCTCGACGCGGCGGTTTTGCGGCTCGCGCACGCCGTCGGCGGTGCGCACGCGCAGTTCGCTTTCGCCGCGGCCGACCGTGGCGATCTGGTTGACAGGGATGCCCTGACGCACCAGCTCGGCCTTGACCGAGGCCGCACGGCGCTCGGAGAGGGCCTGGTTGTACTTCGTCGAGCCGGAGGTGTCCGTGTGGCCGGTCGCCGTGATGCGCGTCACGCCGCCCTGCTTGGCGGTCGTGGCGGCCTGCTGGATGATGCGCGTGGCTTCCGGCGTCAGCGACGACTGGTCGAAGTCGAAGAAGACGAGGAAGTTGCGCTGGATCTGCGGAGCAGGGGCGGCCGCGGGGGCAGGCGCGGGAGCCGGGGCCGGTGCGGGAGCCGCGGCAGGCGTCGGCGTCGGCGCGGGAGCCGGACGCGCGGGCGCGCCGAACTCGTAGCGCAGGCCGAGCATGATCGCGTGGTTCATCGGGCGATCCATCTTCAGCGTGCTCTCGCCGGCGTTGGCGGCTTGATAGGCCGCCGTCGTCGAGTATTCCGGCTTGTTGACGCTCGACATGAAGCGGTAGTCGAGCGTGACCTTCAGCTGCTGCGTGAGCGGGTAGGACGCACCGGCCATCAGCTGGTAGCCGAGAAGATTGTCGGTATCGTCCACTGCCGTGATGCCGTTGCCCTTGAGTTCGGCCGCGGAACGGATCCAGCCAAGGCCGAGGCCGAGATACGGCGTGAAGGGAAGACCGGCGTTGAAGTCGTAGAGCATGTTGCCGAACACGCCGAACTGGCCCAGATCGCCGCCCGGCGAGGTCTGCGCCGTGCCGTTGCGCTTCAGGCTGTCGAGATTGTTCTTGCGGTAGTTCAGCTCGAGTTCCGAGCGGAAGCCGTTCGCGTAGCCGTAGCCGAGCGCACCGAACAGCCCGTAGCCGGTCTTGAAGTCGGCATCGATGTTGGACGACGTCGGTTCGGTCTTGCCGCTCTGGTCCTGCAGCCAGTTAATGCCGCCGCCGCCGCCGATGTAGAAACCGGCGGTGTTCTGAGCAGCCGCCGGCGCGGCAAGCGCGACAACCGTGGCGGCAGTAAGTAGGGCGGTGCGCAAACGCATTGGCTTGTTCCTCTCGCGAACCCGAATTCGTGGCATCCACGCCAGTGGCGCAGATTCGTTCAGTCGGATTGATAACATGAGTTTGTTTGGATTTGTGTCGCCGGATTTGTTTTTCTGCTGCTGTTGCTCCCGGAGCACAGTTTCATATTTAGATTAGAATAGTTCGTTAAGTTATTATTCTATAACGATTTCCACGCGTCTGTTTCGTGGTTCCTTGGTTTGATCCGGGGTCGGGACCAAAAGCTGGGTTTCGCCGCGGCCAATGACGACAATTTGTGTGGCTGGAATTCCTTCGCGGACAAGGACGTCGCGCACCGCATTCGCCCGGCGAATCGAGAGAGCCATGTTGTAGCGCGGGGTTCCCATCGTGTCGGCGTGCCCGGTCGCCTGGATCCGGGTGAATTCGCCGGCCTTCGCGGATTCCGCAGCTTGGACCAGCACGCGGTTCGCGTCGTCGCTGATGGTCGATTTGTCGAATTCGAAGAATACCGTGTAGGCACGCGGACCCGCCATCGGCGCGGCCGCCAGCGGCGAGACCACGGGGGCGGGAGCCGGCGCGGGGGCTGCGGCCGGTTGTGCCGCCGCAGCCGGGGCTGCCGCAGTCACCGTCGGGTTGAAGGCATAGCGCATGCCGATCAGAACCGCGTGGTCCCGGTAGGGAACGCGCGCGCTGTCACCGGCGCTCGTCGGTATGCTGGCCGCCGCCGTGGCGAAGTAACGGTAACTTGCCCCGACGGCGAGATTGTTCCCGATCCGGTAATCGAGACCGGCAATTCCCTGATAGGCGAACACGTTCGCGCCACCCGAAACGATCGCGTTGCCCTGATCGGGGCCGATATTGCTGGCACGCAGCCGCGCGCCGCCGATGCCGGCGCCGAGATAGGGCACGAACGACGTTTCGTTCGCGAAGTCGTAGAGGACGTTCGCCATCACGCTCGTCGCGTCGAGACGACCGCCCGAGGCGCCGGCGGCCGCATTGGAAAGCGATCCGACCGTGCCGGCGCGGTGCGCGAGTTCGAGTTCGCCGCGCAAGCCGTTGCCGAACCCGTAACCGATCGATGCGGCACCCGCGAGGCCCGTGTTGATCTTCGCGGTCATCTCCTGACCGTTGCGCGAGATGCCGGAGTTCTGCGGCTTGTGCGCACCGACATTGCCGCCGACATAAATCCCGTCGAGATATTCCGGACGCGGCTGTGCGCCGACGGAACCGGCCAGCACGGCAAG
>JAYRKO010000534.1:0-2406 GCA_041905745.1 Tagaea sp.
TGCGCATCGTCGTGCCGCTGATGGCCGGCGGCATCCTCGCCGGGTTCGTGACGAGCTTCGCGACGGCGGCGGTCGAACTGTCGGCCACGCTGCTGCTCGTCACGCGCGACGCGAGCGCGCCGCTTTCATACGGCATCTACGTCTACATGCAGTCGCCGGCCGGGCGCGGTCCGGGTGCCGCACTGGGCGTGGTCGCGGTCGTCGTCGTGGCGCTGGCGACGTGGCTTTCCTACCGCGTCGCCGAGCGCGACCGGGCCAAACGCACGAGAAACGGAATCACGATATGAGCGGCGTGGCGATCGAACGCGTTTCATTCGGTTATGGCGGACCGGCGATCCTCGACGACGTGTCGCTGAGCGTCGCGAAGGGCGAGTTCTTCGCCTTCCTGGGCCCTTCGGGTTCGGGCAAGACGACGCTGTTGCGCCTCGTGGCCGGCTTCGGCGTACCGACCGCCGGCACGATCCGCGTGGGCACGCGCGACGTGACCGGCGTGCCGCCGTGGAAGCGCAACGTGGGCATGGTCTTCCAGAGCTACGCGCTGTGGCCGCACATGACGGTCGAGGCGAACGTGGCTTTCGGGCTGGAGCAGCGCGGCCTGCCGCGCGCCGAAATAGCCGCGAAGGTCCGCCGCGGGCTCGATCTCGTCGGGCTCGGGCATCTGGGCGAGCGCCGGCCGGCGCAGCTTTCCGGCGGGCAGCAGCAGCGCGTAGCGCTCGCGCGCACGCTGGTCGTCGAGCCCGAAGTCCTGCTCCTCGACGAGCCGCTTTCCAACCTCGACGCCAAACTGCGCGTCGAGATGCGCCACGAGATCGCGACGCTCCAGAAGAAGCTTGGCCTGACGACCATCTACGTGACGCACGACCAGGAGGAGGCGAACTCCGTCGCCGATCGCATCGCGGTGCTCGATGGCGGCCGCATCCAGCAGGTCGGTGCGCCGATGGAGCTTTACGACCGGCCGGCGAACCGCTTCGTCGCGACGTTCCTCGGCACGGCGAACATCGTCGAAGGGCGCGTGACGGACCGGCGCTTCGAAGCCGCCGGCTTCGGCATCGGCGGCATCGACGCGCCGGACGGGCCGCTTGCCGTCGCGTTCCGCCCGCAGGATGCGCGCATCGTTCCGGCGGCGCGCGGCGACGGCAGGGCGCGGATCGAGCGGCGCGAATTCCTCGGCGGCACGATCCGCTACGTGCTGGCGGTGGGGCCGCACAGCTTCGTCGTCGACATGCCGCATCATCGCGACGTGCGCGCATTCGACGTCGGAACCGACGTCGGCTTCGCGATCGAGCCCGCACGCGTCGTGGCGCTCGCGGGATAGACTTCCGCCCGCCGCTCGGCCAGACTTCGCGGGAAGCGGACCGGAGGGCAGCACGTGGGCAACGAAATCGAATTCTCCAACTTCGCGGGCGTCGACCTGCAGGCGATGCCGTCGATCGCGCGCGGCGAAGCGCGCGTCGTGATGGCGCCCTTCGTGCGCGCCACACCCGCCTCGCTCGCCGGCTACGGCCGACCGGTCGCGGACTTCGCGTCGGGCCGCGTGACCATCGTTACGTGGCCGCAGCCCGGCTGGCGGCCCATCGTCGACGGAACCGGCAACGAAGGCGGCGTCGTCGAGGACACGTTCGAGATGGTGCGCCGCGGACAGGTACAGCATGCGGTCAACAACGCGGTGGGGCGCGGCTACGTGACCGGCTGGTTCGACGATCCGGCCGACGCGCGCGAGGACCGCGCGCCGGTCGATCCCACGCGGCTCTATACGCACGAGGCGAACTACCATCCCGACGGCGGCCAGATCTTCGTGCCCCGCGACGGCGCGCCGTTCGTGGCGCTGCTGGCCAAACCCGGCGACGACATCCGGCCCGAGGATTTCGTCGCGTTCCATTTCGACGGATCGTTCGGCGTGCATATCGATCCGGGCGTGTGGCACCAGCCGGTCTTTCCGGTGGGCGAACGCGCGACATTCGACGACCGGCAGGGGCGCGTGCATGCGTGCGTGGCGTGCGATTTCGTGACCGAGTTCGGCGCCTATGTCGGCGTGCCGCTCGCACCGGGCTGAACCGGCAGGCGCACGACCGCACCCACGAGGGCGCGCGCCGCGTCCGAACGCGGCGAACCGATGACCGCGCGCGTGGCGCCCGTTTCGACGATGCGGCCCGCCTCCATCACGCAGACGCGATGCGCGAAGGCCGCGACGGCGCCCATGTCGTGCGAGACGAACAGATAGGCAAGCCCGTCGGCCCGCCGCAGGTCGTCGAGAAGGTTGAGGATCTGCCCGCGCACCGAAACGTCGAGTGCGGACACCGGCTCGTCGAGCACGATGGCGCGCGGCTTCGTGGCGAGCGCGCGGGCGATCGCCACGCGCTGGCGCTGGCCGCCGGAGAGATCGCGCATCGCGCGCGAAGCGAGCGA
>JAYRKO010000535.1:0-2404 GCA_041905745.1 Tagaea sp.
AGGGCCTGTCGATCGGCGGCTACGCGATCAGCCGCGTGCGCAGCCAGATCACCGGCGGCAAGATCGGCGAGGCGACGCTGCCCGTCGTCATGCACCGCATCGTCGACAAGCACGGCTACAACCACGATCTCTTCAACGCGCGCGTGCTCGTCCAGCGCGACGAAACCGATCCGATCGTGGTGGGACTGAAGCCGGACGAGCTGGGCGAGTTCGACGCCACGCCGCTGCCCTACAAGCTGCCGGACCCGACGGCCTAGCCGCCTACTTGATCCCCAGCCGCGCCTTGAGGCGCGGATCGAGCGTGGCGTCGGCGAGTTCGAGGCCGTTCAGTTCCTCGTCCACCGTCACGTCGCGCAGGTCGATGCCGGAAAGCGTCGCGCCCGCGAACTTCGCCCCGCGCAGGTCGGCCGCGCGCAGGATCGCCTTGTCGAGCTTGGCCGGGAACGAGCGGCCCGCCGCCAGCGGCAGCGGCGAGAAATCGCAGTCGCGCAGGTCCGCGCGCGTGAGCTTCGCACCGGTCAGGTTGACGCCGCGCAGGTCGGCACCCGCGAACTTGCAGTCGCGCAGGTCGGCGCCCATCAGGCGCGCGCCCTGCATCTGGCAGCCGCGCAGGTCGAGGCCCACGAACATCGCGCCTTCCGCGCGCAGGCCCACGAGCAGCTGGCCGCGCAGCGAGGGAAGCTGGCGGCAGTCGTAGCCGGAAAGGTCGGCGACCTTGCCTTCGGCCCCGCCGGTCTTGGCCCACAGCGCGTGCAGGCGCAGCAGCTCGTCGACCGGGATGCCCTGCTCGGACAGCGCCTTGCCGGCGAGATTGTCGTTCACGACGTCGACGAGCGAGGCGCCGTCGAGGACGGCGTTGGCCATCTTCGTGCCGGTCATCACCGCGCCGTCGAGCGAGGCGCCCGAGCAGTTGGCGCCCGACAGGTCGGCGCCGGCGAGATTCGCGCCGACGAGCTGGGCCTTCTGCAGGTTGGCGCGCGCGAGCTTGCAGTCGCGCATGATCGCGTCGGTGAAATCCGCCTGCCCGGCGAGCGTGCCGTCGAGCACGGCTTCCGAGAGGTTCGCGGCGGCGAGCTTGGCGCCCTGCAGTTCGGTGGCACCCACCTCGCCCAGCCGCAGCGCATGCAGGTTGCCGGCCTTGTCCTTCTGCGTGATCGAGCCTTCGCGCAGGTCGGCCTGGATGAGGTTGGCGCGCGTCAGGTTGGCGCCGCGCAGGCACGCCCCGCGCAGGTCGGCGCGAACGAGGCTCGCCCCTTCGAGATCGGCTTCGCGGAAATCGCAGGCGAACAGGGCGGCGCGGTCGAAAACGCAGTCCGACAGCATCGCGCCGCGGAACGAGGCCCCCGTGCAGTCGGCCTCGGTCAGGTTGGCGCCGGCCATCGCCATGCCGCCCAGATCGGCGAACGCCAGCATCGCGCGCACGCCGCCCGGCTTGCCCGTCCGATAGCGCTCGTGCAGCGCGATCACGTTGGCAAGCTCGGAGTGCGAGAACTTCTTGCGCGATATCTTCGAATTCTGGGTCGACAGCATGGGCCCCCGTCCCGGCCACCGCGGTACGATGGCCCGAGTCCGGCATCCGGATCAAGACGTTACCACCGAATGACCGGGCACGGTATGATCCACTTTGAACCGGATGCCGTCTGGGAGGCCCCGATGTTGACCCGCCGTACCCTCGTCCTTCTCGCTTCCGCGCTGCCCGTTTCGGCCGCCGCACAGGGCCTTCTCGACCAGGGGCGCAATCTCCTCAATCAGGGCGGCGTCAGCGTTCCGGGAACCGGCGGCGGCACGCGCGGCACCGGTCTTTCGGCCGCCGAAATCGCGCAAGGACTGAAGGACGCGCTCGCCAAGGGGTCGCAGGCCGCACTGGCGCGGCTGGGCAAGGCCGACGGTTTCCTCGGCGATTCGGCCGTGCATATCCCGCTGCCCGACACGCTGCGACAGGTGCAGACGGCACTGCGCGCCGTCGGTGCCGCCGGCATGGCCGACGATCTGGAAACGCGCATGAACCGCGCGGCCGAGCAGGCCGTGCCGAAAGCCAAGGACATCTTCCTCGGCGCCATCCGCAACATGACCGTCTCGGACGCGCAAGGCATCCTCAACGGCCCGGCCGATGCCGCAACGCAGTATCTTCGCCGCACGACCGGCGGCCCGATCGGCACCCAGATCCGCCCGCTGATCGAGACGGCCCTGCAGCAGGCGGGCGCCGTGCGCGCGTACGATTCGATGCTCGGCCGCTACGCCCAGATCCCCGGCATGCCCGACGCGAAGGCCAACATCGTCGACTGGACGCGCGACAAGGGCCTCGACGGCATCTTCCATTACGTCGCGCGCGAGGAGGCCGACATCCGCGCCAATCCCGCCGCGCGCACGACCGAGATCCTGAAAAAAGTATTCGGCTGACCGC
>JAYRKO010000536.1:0-2399 GCA_041905745.1 Tagaea sp.
CGGTGGACGCCCAGCGACATCAGGTCGTTCATCAGGTCGTAGCGGCCGGCGACGGAATCGAAAACCTCGCGCACGAGCCCGGCCTTGGCTGCGGCCGGCACCTCGCGGAAGCCGAAATGGGTCGTGTCGTCAGGCGCTTGGGTCATTGCGCGCGCACCATAGCGCGCGGCACTGGAAAAGGGGAGGGCGCTTGGGGCAGCCTCGTCGCCCTCATGCCCGAACTTCCCGAAGTCGAAACCGTCGTCCGCGGCCTTCGGCCGCACCTCGAAGGCCGCCGTCTGGCGCGCGTCGTCCAGCGCCGTGCCGACATCCGCACGCCCATTCCCGAGGGATTCGTCCAGCGCACGACGGGCGCGCGCGTGGAAAAGGTCGAACGGCGCGCGAAATGGATCGTCGTGCATCTCGACCGGGGCACGGTCCTGCTCGTCCATCTGGGCATGTCGGGCCGGCTCGTGCTGGTGAAGGACGGCAAGCCCGCGGCGGGTCCGCACGACCATGTCGAATTCGTCACCGACGACGGGGCCGTCGTACGCTTCACCGATCCGCGCCGCTTCGGCGTGGTCGATCTGGTCGACGAAACCGATCTCGCTTCCGACAAGCGCTTTGCCGGCCTGGGGCCCGAACCGCTCGACGCCGCGTTCGACGCAGACGCGCTCGAAAAGGCGCTGGACGGGTCGAAGGCGCCGCTGAAGGCGGCCCTCCTCGACCAGCGCAACGTCGCGGGGCTGGGCAACATATATGTGTGCGAGGCGCTGCACCGCTGCGGCCTTAGCCCCAAGCGCCGGGCCGGGACCGTGCGCGGGGAAAAGGCGGCGGCCCTGCTCAAGGCGATCAAGGAGACGCTTTCCGACGCGATCCGCGCGGGCGGTTCCTCGGCGCGCGACTACGTGCAGGCGTCGGGCGAACTCGGCTGGTTCCAGCACAGCTGGCGCGTCTACGACCGCGAAGGCGAGCCCTGCCGCACGCGCGGCTGCGGGGGCGTCGTCAAGCGCATCGTCCAGTCGGGCCGCTCCACTTTCTATTGTCCGCGCTGCCAGCGCTGACGTAAGAGTTTCTTCATGCGCCGCCGCTTCGTGCTCGCCGCCCTCCTTTTCCTCGCCCTCGCCGCACCCGCGCGCGCCGCCGACGGTTTCGTCGAGGGGATCGACGACCTGCCGCTGATGGCGGGACTGGTCGGATCGGGCGATCCCACCGTGTTCGACCAGGCGAGCGGCCGGGTCGTCGAATCGCTGGCCGAGGGCGCGCCCACGCGCGCCGCCGTGCTCGATTTCTACGCCGCCACGCTGCCCCAGCTGGGCTGGCGCACCGAAGGGGCCGGCCGCTTCGCGCGCGAGGGCGAGCGGCTGCTCATCGAATTCCCGCCCACGCCGACGGGCCGCACGCTCGTGCGCTTTTTCCTGTCACCCGAGTGAGGAGGCCGCCGATGGCCTACGAGAACATCCTGGTCGAAACCAAGGGCAAGGTCGGCATCGTCACGCTGAACCGCCCGAAGGCGCTGAACGCGCTGTGCGCCGCACTCATCAAGGAACTGGGTCAGGCGCTCGACGCGTTCGAAGCCGACGACAACGTGGGTTGCATCGTGCTGACCGGATCCGAGCGCGCCTTCGCCGCCGGCGCCGACATCAAGGAGATGGCGTCCAAGAGCTACATGGACGTCTACCTCGCCGACTTCATCACGCAAGGCTGGGAGCGCATTACCGTGTGCCGCAAGCCGGTCGTCGCGGCGGTCGCGGGTTTCGCGCTGGGCGGCGGCTGCGAGGTCGCGATGATGTGCGACTTCATCCTCGCGGCCGACACGGCGAAGTTCGGCCAGCCGGAAATCACCATCGGCACGATCCCGGGATCGGGCGGGACCCAGCGCCTGACCCGTTTCGTGGGCAAATCCAAGGCGATGGAAATGTGCCTGACCGGGCGCATGATGGACGCCGCGGAAGCCGAGCGGGCGGGCCTCGTCAGCCGCGTCGTGCCGGCGGCCGACCTGCTCGCCGAGGCGGTCAAGACGGCCGAAAAGATCGCCGGCCTGTCGCGCCCGGTCGTCATGATGGCCAAGGAAGCGGTCAACAGGGCCTACGAAACCACCCTTTCCGAAGGGGTGCGCTTCGAGCGGCGCCTGTTCCATTCCACCTTCGCGACCGAGGACCAGAAAGAAGGCATGGCCGCCTTCGTCGAGAAGCGTCCGCCGGCCTGGAAAAACCGCTGATCCCGGGCTGTTGACGGACCCCGCCCGCGGGGCTATAACCCGCCGCCTTTCACCTATGGGGCCGCGCGGTTTTGCGCGCCCGGAAACCCGATTTCGGAAGACGGAAAACGATGGCCAATACCAAGTCCGCAAAGAAGGCCGCGCGCCAGACGCTGCGCCGCACGGAAGTCAACCGCACGCGCATCAGCCGCATGCGTTC
>JAYRKO010000537.1:0-2399 GCA_041905745.1 Tagaea sp.
GATGCGGGCGAACGTCTCGCCGACCTTATCCAGAAACTCGCGGAGGCCAAGGCATGAGGGCGCTTCCGCTCGACATCGGCACGATCCACTTCGTGGGCATCGGCGGCATCGGCATGTCCGGCATCGCCGAGATCCTGCACAATCTCGGCTACAAGGTGCAGGGCTCCGACCAGTCGGACGGCGCCAACACCAAGCGCCTCGCGGGTCTCGGCATCCGCATCGGCATCGGCCATAAGGCGGAGAATCTCGGCGAGGCCGAAGTCGTCGTCGTGTCGACCGCCGTGAAGGCCGACAATCCGGAAGTCGTGGCCGCGCGCGAACGCCTCATCCCCGTCGTGCGCCGCGCCGAGATGCTGGCCGAGCTGATGCGCCTCAAATGGGCGATCGCCATCGCCGGCACGCACGGCAAGACGACGACCACCGGCCTCGTCGCGGCGATGCTGGAAGCCGCGTCGATGGACCCCACGATCATCAACGGCGGCATCCTCAACGCCTACGGCACGAACGCGCGGCTGGGCTCGGGCGACTGGATGGTCGTCGAGGCCGACGAGAGCGACGGCACCTTCATCAAGCTGCCCGCGACCATCGCGGTCGTCACGAACATGGACCCCGAGCATCTCGACTACTGGGGCACGTTCGACGCCGCGCGCAAGGGCTACCAGACCTTCGTCTCGAACATCCCGTTCTACGGGTTCGCGGCGCTGTGCATCGACCATCCGGAAGTGCAGGCGCTGATCGCATCCACGCAGGACCGCAAGATCCTCGCCTACGGCTTCTCGCCGCAGGCCGACGTGCGCGGCGTCGACATGCGCCTCGACGCCTCGGGCGGGCATTTCGACGTTCAGCTTTCCGGTCGTGCCGGTGCCGAACGGCGCATCAAGGGCCTGCATCTGCCGCTCGTGGGCCAGCACAACGTGCAGAACGCGCTCGCCGCCGTCGCCGTCGCCGTCGAGATGGGCATGGACGACGCCACGATCGCCAAGGCGCTGGCCGGCATCAAGGGCGTCAAGCGTCGCTTCACCAACACCGGCACGGGTGCCGGCCTGACGGTCATCGACGATTACGGCCACCACCCGGTCGAGATCGCGGCCGTGCTGAAGGCCGCGCGCAGCGCCACGAAGGCGGGCGTGGTCGCCGTCGTGCAGCCGCACCGCTACACGCGCCTCAAATCGCTGTTCGAGGAATTCTGCACCTGCTTCAACGACGCCGACGCGGTGATCGTCGCGGACGTCTACGCGGCGGGCGAAGCGCCGGTCGAAGGCGCCTCGAAGGAAGCGCTCGTCGAGGGCCTGCGCACGCACGGCCACCGCCGCGTCGTGGCGCTGGAAAGCCCCGACAAGCTCGCCGCGACGGTGCTGGCGCAGGCGCGCCCCGGCGACATGGTCGTATGCCTGGGTGCGGGCAACATCACGCAGTGGGCCTACGCGCTGCCCGGCGAACTCGACGCGCTCGGGAGGAAGGCATGATGGCCGCCCCGCGCGAAATGCGCCTCGTCGACCGGCTGCCGAAGGTGCGCGGGACCTACCGCGCCAACGCCAATCTCGGCCAGTCGACGTGGTTTCGCGTCGGCGGGCCGGCCGAGGTGCTGTTCCGCCCGGCCGACGAGGCCGACCTTGCGACGTTCATGGCGGGCAAGCCCGCCGACGTGCCGGTGACGGTGATGGGCGTGGGCTCGAACCTGCTCGTGCGCGACGGCGGCGTGCCGGGCGTGACGATCCGGCTGGGCAAGGGTTTCAACGAAATCGCGCGCGACGGCCATATCGTGCGCGCGGGTGCGGCGTGCCTCGATCTCAACGTGGCGATGCAGGCGCGCGACTGGGGCCTTGCGGGTCTCGAATTCCTTTCCGGTATTCCCGGCACGATCGGCGGGGCGCTGCGCATGAACGCGGGCGCCTACGGCCGCGAGATGAAGGACGTGACGCTGGCCGCCGAGGCGATCGACGCCAGGGGCGAGCGGCAATACACGACCAACGGCGCGCTGTGCTTCGGCTACCGCCACACCGGCATGCCCGCGGACTGGATTTTCGTCGCCGCCGAACTCAAGACCGAAAGCGGCGATCCGGCCGAGATCGGCCGGCGCATGGCCGAAATCCAGGCCAAGCGCGAGGACAGCCAGCCCGTGCGCACGCGCACCGGCGGCTCGACCTTCGCCAATCCCGACGGCGCCAAGGCGTGGGAACTGATCGACGCCGCCGGCTGCCGCGGCCTCAAGCGCGGCGGCGCGATGGTGTCGGAGAAGCACTGCAACTTCCTCATCAACACCGGCGATGCGACGGCTGCGGATCTCGAGGATCTGGGCGAGGACGTGCGCGCGCGGGTGAACGCGAAATTCGGCGTCGAGCTGCGCTGGGAGATCAAGCGCATCGGCGTGCGGCTGGAGGGCGGCAAATGACGCGCGT
>JAYRKO010000538.1:0-2398 GCA_041905745.1 Tagaea sp.
AGGGCTACGACGAGCTCTACGGCGCGCGTCCGCTCGGCCGCGTGATCCAGGAGAGCATCAAGAAGCCGCTCGCCGACGAGCTGCTGTTCGGCAAGCTCGCCAAGGGCGGCAAGGTGCGCGTGAAGGTAGAGGGCGGCAAGCTCGCCTTCGACTACCCGCCGGCGTCGTCCGAGAAGGACGCTCCGAAGGTTCCGGCCCTCGCGGGCTGACGCGGCGCGCGGACGTCCGGTGTATCTGGCCGGCGTCCGCGTCCTCGACCTTTCGCAGTATATCCCCGGCCCGTACGCGAGCCTGCTGCTCGCCGATCTGGGCGCGCAGGTTCTCAAGATCGAACCGCCCGGCGGCGACCCGATGCGTGCACTGGGTCCGCGCGATGTCGACGGCATCTCGCCGCTGTGGAAGGCGATGAATGCCGGCAAGACGGTCCTCGAACTCGACCTGAAGGACGCCGCGGGTGCCGCCCTGCTGGCCGAGTTGCTCGCGAAGGCCGACGTGCTGGTCGAGTCCTACCGGCCCGGCACGCTCGACCGGCTGGGTTTCGGGCGTGCGCGGCTCGACGCGCTCAACCCGCGGCTCGTCCATGTTGC
The DNA here is from genome assembly GCA_041905745.1 of Tagaea sp. Lineage (GTDB taxonomy): Bacteria > Pseudomonadota > Alphaproteobacteria > CACIAM-22H2 > CACIAM-22H2 > Tagaea. The sequence continues at coordinate 588 of JAYRKO010000538.1, forward strand.
GCTGTCGGGCTACGGGCAGACGGGCCCGTGGCGGCTGCGCGCGGGGCACGACATCAACTACATGGCGACGGGCGGCGGGCTGTGGGCGTCGGGCACGGCCGAGGCACCGCAGATCGCCCATCCGCCGACGGCCGATTTCGCGGCGGCGCAATTCGCCGCGTTTGCCGCGTGCGCGGCACTCGTCGGGCGCGCGACGAGCGGGAATGGCGCCTATATCGACGCGAGCCTTGCCGATACGGTCGCCGGCTGGCAGGGCCCGCTCCTGGCCCAGCACGGGCGACCGGGCTTCGACCAGTCGCGCGCGGCGGGGCTGCTCAATGGCGGGGCGGCGTTCTACCGTGTCTATGCCTGCGCCGACGGGCACGTGACGCTGGGCGCCATCGAGCCGAAATTCTGGGCCAATTTCTGCGTCGCCGTCGGCCGGCCCGACTGGACCGCGCGGCAGGACGAGCCGCTGCCGCAGACGGCCCTGATCGGCGAACTGGAAGCCCTGTTTCGCACCCGCACGCGCGCCGGTTGGGAAACACTGCTGGGCCCTGTCGATTGCTGTTTTGCCGTCGTCCTCGAACCCGCCGAGATGGCCGCCCATCCGCAAATTGCAAATCGCGGCACGCTGGCCCGCTTCCCGGCGTGGCTCGACGGTGCCGCACCCCGCGCGCGGCCTGCGACGATCCGCGCGACGCCTGCATCGGTTCGTGCGGCGTGGGGCCTGTGATACCATTGTAGCGATGTCACAGATTCTCCCGCGCAAGCTCATCCGGGCCGGCAAGTCGATCTTCAAGAAGGGCGACCCCGGCGACATGGCCTATGTCATCCAGTCCGGCACGGTCGATATCGTCCGCCCGGTCGCCGACCAGCGTCACGTGATCGCCACGCTCGCCGCGGGCGAGATCTTCGGCGAGATGGCGCTGATCGACGGCAAATCGCGCATGGCCGATGCGGTCGCGACGACCGACGTGACGGTGCTGACGATCTCGGTCGAACAGTTCCAGCAGAAGCTGCGCGAGGCCGATCCGTTCATCCGCGCGCTTCTGCGCATGTTCGTCGCGAACCTGCGCAACACGACCGAAAAGGCCGTCGTCGCGGAGATGAAGAGCGAGTTCATGGCGCGCAAGCAGGCGGCCGAGGCGGCCGCCGCCAATCCCGAAGCGCCGGTCAAGCCGGCGACTTGAACGGTCCTTCCGCGGCCAGTGCCGCGATGTGTTCGCGCACGGCCTCGGCCTCGCGCGCGCAGAACTCGGCCACCGCCGTGCGGAAGCCTTCCTCGCGCATCGCGTGCGCGCTCCAGGTGGGGACCGGCATGTAACCGCGCTGCAGCTTGTGCTCGCCCTGCGCGCCGGCTTCCACGCGCGCGAGCCCGCGTTCGATCGCGAAATCGAGGGCCTGATAGTAGCAGGTCTCGAAATGCAGGAAGCGGTGGTCCTCGCTGCAACCCCAGTTGCGGCCGTAGAGCGTGTCGGCGCCGATGAGGTTGAGCGCGCCCGCGATCCAATTGCCCGCGCGCCGCGCCAGCACCAGCAGCACGCGGTCGGCCATCGACGCGCCCAGCAGATCGAAGAACTCGCGCGTCAGATACGGGCTGCCCCATTTGCGGTCGGACGTCGAAATGTAGAAATCGAAGAACGCGTCCCAGTGTTCGGCCTTGATGTCGGAACCGGAGAGGCGCACATGCTCGATGCCCAGCTCGGCGACCTCGCGGCGTTCCTTGCGGATCGATTTGCGCCGCCCGTGCGACAGCTCGGCAAGGAAGGCGTCGAAATCGGCGTAGCCGCGATTGGTCCAGTGGAACTGGTAGCCCTGCCGCAGCACCA
>JAYRKO010000539.1:0-2395 GCA_041905745.1 Tagaea sp.
ATCCGCGAAGTGCGCATCGCCAAGCAGTTCGGCATCTCCTACCTGCCGCTGATGATCATGGAGGACCTCCAGCTCGTCGAGAAGCACGCGGCGGCCGCGGGCCTTTCGGGCGTCAAGACGAACTGGCTGCAGTTCGCCGGCGGCTCGCCCATCAACGACGCGCTCATCGGCGGCAATCTCGAATTCGCCGGCGGCGGCGTGGGCCCCATGATCGTGCTTTGGGCGCGCACCAAGGGCACGCTCAACGTGAAGGGCGTGGCCTCGCTCAACTCGCTGCCGCTCTACCTCAACACCATCAACCCGGCCGTGAAGTCCATCGCGGACTTCACCGACAAGGACCGCATCGGCCTGCCGGCGGTGCGCGTCTCCATCCAGGCGATCACGCTGCAGATGGCGTGCGAGAAGGCCTTCGGCGTGGGCAAGCACGACCGGCTCGACAACATCACCGTCTCGATGTCGCATCCCGACGCGATGGCCGCGATGATGTCGGGCAAGAGCGAGATCAACTCGCATTTCGGCTCGCCCCCGTTCCAGAACCAGCAGCTGCAGGATCCGCGCGTGCACCGCGTGCTGTCGAACTACGACGTGCTGGGCGGGCCGTGCTCGTTCAACTTCGTCTGGACGACCGACAAGGTCCGCACGCAGAACCCGCGCATCTACAAGGCCTTCCGCGACGCGCTCGTCGAGGCGCAGTCGATCATCAACACCGACAAGTCCCGCGCGGCCGACATCTACGCGCGCGTCGAGAAGGGTGCGCCGCCCAAGGATTTCGTCATGCAGCTGCTGAACGATCCGCAGCACGAATTCACCGTCGTGCCGAAGAACACGATGAAGTACGCCGAATTCATGCAGCGCACCGGCACCGTCAAGGAAAAGCCGGCCGACTGGAAGGAAATGTACTTCCCCGAGATGCACGCCCTCCAGGGATCCTGAGGAAAACGAGCCCCGCATGCCCGACGCAGCCGGAAACGCCCCGCCGATCCTGAAGGTCGACGGGGTCACGCTCCAGTACAAGACGACCGAACATCTGGTCACCGCGACGTACCGCGTCAGCTTCGAGGTGCATCGCGGCGACCGTTTCGTGCTGCTCGGGCCGTCGGGCTGCGGGAAGTCGACGCTGCTGAAGGGCGTGGCCGGCTTCATGTCGCCGGTCGAAGGGTCGATGTCGCTGAACGGCCGGTCTATCGACCGGCCGGGCCCCGACCGCATGATGGTCTTCCAGGAGTTCGACCAGCTGCTGCCCTGGAAGACCGTGCTGCAGAACGTGATGTTCCCGATGGAGTGCGCGGGCAAGTGGCGCGGCGCGGAAGCCGCGTCGCGCGCGCGCCACTTCATCGAGAAGGTAAACCTGACGAAGTTCGCCGACGTCTACCCGCACATGCTGTCGGGCGGCATGAAGCAGCGCGTGGCCATCGCCCGCGCCATGGCGATGGAGCCCGAAATCCTGCTGATGGACGAGCCCTACGCCGCACTCGATGCGCTGACGCGGCGCAAGATGCAGGAGGAGCTTCTCGAGCTGTGGGACGACGTGCGCTTCACGGTGCTGTTCGTCACCCACTCGATCGAGGAAGCCATCGTGGTGGGCAGCCGCATCCTCGTGCTGTCGCCCCATCCGGGCCGGGTGAAGGCGGAGCTGAACTGCCACCAGTTCGACCACACCGCGCAGGGCGGCGTGGAGTTCCAGACGCTTCAGCGGCGCATCCACGACATGCTGTTCGCCGAACGCATCGAAGCCGAAAGGGCCGACGCGCATGGTTGAGGCCGCGAACAAGATCGTCCCGCCCGTGCGCGCCGAATTCGAGTGGCGCGACGTTGCCGCCGCGCAGTTCGGCGAGGTCGAGCGTCCGCTTTCCGCCTTCGAGCGCGTCTGGAACCAGACCTGGGTCCGGCGTGCGGTCATCGTCGCATTCCTGGCGCTGCTGTGGGAAATCTACGGGCGGTTCCTCGACAATCCGCTGATGTTCCCGCCCTTCTGGGAAGTGGCGCAGGCCTTCGTCTACGCCTTCACGAAGGGCCCGCTTCTCGGGCGCATGTTCACCACGCTTCAGGTGCTGATGCTCGGCTATTCGGCGGGGCTGGCACTGGCGGCGGTGTTCACGACGCTCGCCGTCTCCACACGCTTCGGCAACGACCTGCTTTCGACGCTGACGGCGATGTTCAATCCGCTGCCGGCGATCGCGTTGCTGCCGCTGGCGCTGCTGTGGTTCGGGCTCGGCATTCCCTCGCTCGTGTTCGTCATCGTGCACTCGGTCCTGTGGGCGGTGGCGCTCAACACGCACACCGGTTTCCGTTCGGTCTCCGAGACGCTGCGCATGGCGGGAATGAATTACGGCCTGCGCGGCGTGCCCTACGTGATGAAGATCCTCATCCCGGCGGCGTTCCCCTCGATCCTCGC
>JAYRKO010000018.1:0-13163 GCA_041905745.1 Tagaea sp.
CACGACGATTTCCCAGTTGCCGGTCTTGCCTTCGATGATCATCGCTTCACGCTCCCGGCCGCGCGGTGAAATTCGCGGCCGTCTCCAGGGCGCCGCCCACGCGGAACAGCGTGCCTTCGTCGAACGGCTTGCCGATCAGCTGCAGTCCCAGCGGCAGCCCCTCGCCCGACAGGCCGGCCGGCACCGACAGGCCCGGCAGGCCGGCGAGGTTCACGGGCACCGTGAACACGTCGTTTAGGTACATGGCGATCGGGTCGTCGGCATTCTCGCCGATGCCGAAGGCGGCCGACGGTGCGGTCGGCGTCAACACGACGTCGCACTTCTTCCAGGCTTCCTGGAAGTCGCGGAAGATCAGCGAGCGGACCTTCTGCGCCTTCAGGTAATAGGCGTCGTAGTAGCCGGCCGACAGCACATACGTGCCGATCAGGATGCGCCGGCGGACTTCCGCGCCGAACCCTTCGGCGCGCGTGTTCTCGTACATCTCGTCGAGCGAATTGCCCGGAACGCGAAGCCCGTAGCGCACGCCGTCGTAGCGCGCGAGGTTCGAGGACGCTTCCGCCGGCGCGATGATGTAATAGGTCGGCAGCGCGTACTTGGTGTGCGGCAGCGAAATCTCGACGGGCTCGGCGCCCTGCGCCTTCAGCCAGTCGATGCCCTGCTGCCAGAGCTTCTCGATCTCGGCCGGCATGCCGTCGACGCGATATTCCTTCGGGATGCCGAACCTGAGGCCCTTCACGCTGCCCGTCATCGCCGCTTCGTAATCCGGCACCGGCGCCGGCACCGATGTCGAATCCTTCGGATCGTGGCCCGCCATCGCGCGCAGCAGGATCGCGCAGTCGCGCACGTCGCGTGCCATCGGCCCCGCCTGATCGAGCGACGAGGCGAACGCCACGATGCCCCAGCGCGAGCAGCGCCCGTAGGTCGGCTTGATGCCGGCGATGCCGGTGAAGCTCGCTGGCTGGCGGATCGACCCACCCGTATCGGTGCCCGTGGCGCCCGCAACGATGTGCGCGGCGACCGCGGCGGCCGAGCCGCCCGACGAACCGCCGGGGACGAGATCCTTGCCGTCCTTGCGCTTCCACGGGTTCTTCACCGGCCCGAAATGGCTGGTGATGTTGGCCGAGCCCATCGCGAACTCGTCCATGTTGAGCTTGCCGAGCATCGAAGCGCCGGCGTCGAACAGGTTCTGCGTGACGGTCGACTCGTAGGGCGGCTTGAAGCCCTCGAGGATGCGGCTTGCCGCCGTCGTCTGGACGCCCTTGGTGCAGAACAGGTCCTTGATGCCGAGCGGCACGCCTTCGAGCGCGCGCGCCTCGCCTTTGGCGATGCGCTTGTCGGACTCCGCCGCCTGCGCGAGCGCGATTTCCGGCGTCTCGACGACGAAGGCGTTGAGGTGGCGGTTCTTCTCGACGGCGGCGACATAGGCGCGCGCGACGTCGGCGGCCGAGAACTTGCGCTGCGCAAGGCCGTCACGGAGCTGGGCAATGGTCAGATCGACGATGTCGGCCATCACTCCACCACCTTCGGAACGGTGAAGAAGCCGCCGAGATCTTCGGTCGTCGACACGCGCACCGGCTCGGTCGCGTTCACGAGGATCTTCTCGGCGTAGCCGCCGTCGGTCACTTCGTCGGCGCGCTGCGGCAGGACGACCTCGACGGTCGAGGTCATCGGCTCGACGTTCGAGGTGTCGAGCGTCTTCAACTGCTCGACCCAGTCGAGGATTGTGGACAGTTCCTGCGCCATGCGCGCCCGGTCCTCGGCCGCCACGCGGATGCGGGCGAGCTGGGCAATTTGGGCGACGGTAGCCTGATCGAGCGACATGCGGTATGTCTCGCCTTGCGCCTTGAAATGACGTCGAAAACGTCGTTGAAACGGGCCGGGAAGCTAACACTCGACATGCCGATCCGCAACCCTACCGACCTGCTGGCGGAACTGCCGGAAAAGACGTGTCTTCTCGGCCTCGACCCGGGCGAGAAGACGGTCGGTCTGGCGATCTGCGATCCGGGTCTTACCATCGCCTCTCCGCTCGAAACGATTCGCCGCGCGCGCAAGGCGTCGGCCGATTATGCGCGCATCGCCGAGGTGGTCGCGGCGCGCAACGTCGGCGGCTTCGTGTGCGGCATGCCCACGAACATGGACGGCAGCGCCGGGCCGCGCGCGCAGGCCGTGCGCGCCTTCGCGCGCAACCTGCTTGCGACCGTCGATCTGCCGCTCGTGTTCTGGGACGAGCGGATGTCGACGCAGGCGGTGACGCGTACGCTCATCGACGCCGACATGAGCCGCGAGCGCCGCGGCGAAGTCGTCGACAAGCTCGCCGCCGCCTTCATCCTGCAGGGCTATCTCGACTGGGTGCGCATCGGCCGTTGACCCGTGCGGCCAAAAGTCCGACCATCGGTGCCGCAATGATGGCGCTCACGAACGAACAAGAGGCGCTGCGCGCCAAGGCGCGCAAATTCGCCGACGAGATCCTCGCACCGACCGCCGCCGAGACGGACCGAACGGAAGCCTATCCGTGGGCGAACGTCGAGGCGATGCGCGCGGCCGGCTTCCTCGGCATGACCGTGCCGACCGAACTGGGCGGGCCCGGTCTCGGCTATCTCGAAACGATCCTCGTCATCGAGGAGATCGCGCGTGCGTGCGGTGCGTGCGGGCGCATCGTGGTCGAGACGAACATGGGTGCCGTCGGCGCCATCCTCGCCTATGGAACGCCGGCGCAGCGGCAGGTGGCCGCGCGCAGCGTCCTTTCCGGCGACAAGCCAGCGATCTGCATTTCCGAGCCGGAAGCCGGCAGTGCCGCAAGCGAGATGACGACGCGTGCCGACCGCCGCGGCGATGCCTACGTCCTCAACGGCAAGAAGCACTGGATCACCGGCGGCGGCGTCTCGCGCCTGCACCTGATCTTCGCGCGCGTCTTCGACGAAAAGGGCCGCGAGGAAGGCATCGGCGGCTTCATCGTGGAGCGCGAGCCCGGTCGCGCCGAGCCGAAGGGCCTCGTGATCGGCAAGCGCGAGCCGGCAATGGGCCTGCGCGGTATTCCGGAAACCGAGGTGCATTTCGAGAACCTGGAGGTTCCCGAAGCGATGTGCCTCAAGTCGCCGCGCGGGTTCGCCGGCGGGTTCGGCGACCTGATGGATGCCTACAACGCGCAGCGCGTGGGGGCCGGCACCGTGGCGCTTGGGCTGGCGCAGGGCGCGTTCGAACGGGCGTGCGCCTATGCCGGTTCGCGCCGCCAGTTCGGCCGGCCGATCGCGGAATTCCAGGGGCTGCAATGGATGATCGCGGACATGTCCGTGCAGCTCGAAGCCGCGCGCGGTCTCGTGTGGCGGGCGGCGGCTAATGCCGGCGCCAACGGCTTTCCGCAGCCCGACATGGCGGCGCGGGCCAAGCTCTTCGCCTCGGAAGCGGCGCTGCGCATCACGAACGACGCGCTGCAGATCTGGGGTGCGGCCGGCTATTCGCGCAACAACCCGATGGAACGTTACGTGCGCGATGCGCGGATGTTCACGATCGCGGGGGGCACAGCGCAGATGCTGCGCAATCTCGTGGCCGGCAACGTTCTCGGCCGGCGCTTCCCGCAGTCGCGCGACGGCTACGTCAAGCGCCCGAAGGCGGCCGAATGACGCCGTTGCCCGGCCCCACCGCCACGCCGTCGGCATTCCAGAAGCGGCCGTCGTCCAGCCGCGCGTAGATCCGTTCCACCAGCGCTTCGACGAACGGATCGGCCTCGCGCGCGGGCTTCGTGCGCGCGCGGGTCATGTCCCGCGTGACCTTCGCTTCCGCCCACGACTTCCCGTGCGACAGATAGACCTGCAGGAACCCCTGCAGGCGGTCGCAGGCATAGGCGATCTTCGCCTCGGGCGTTTCGTGCGCCTCGAATTCGCGCCACATCGAGTCGAGCCGGCCGCCGAGATCTGGCGGCAGGCTGCCGAACAGGCGCTTGGCGGCCGCCTCCTCCTTCGCGACCGCGTCCGCCCGCGCCTGCGGGTCGTAGGCGAATGCGTCGCCCGCGTAGATTTCGACCAGATCGTGGATGAGGATCATCGACAGGACGCGGCCGATATCGACCTTGCCCGCGATTTCGTCGCCGATCAGCAGTGCGCACAGCGCCATGTGCCAGCTGTGTTCGGCCGAGTTTTCCCGCCGTGAGCCGTCGGCGATGTACGAACGACGCTCGACCGTCTTGAAACGGTCTGCGAGGACGAGAAAGTCGAGGATTGAATCGATGCGGTCCGGCATGGTGTCCTTGTCTGCCCCTTGAATCGGACAGAGTGTGGCGTGCGCGGGGCACGCGCGTCAAAGCGGAGTGGCGATGGCCGTCCTCGAAGTCGTTCTCGTGATGCTGGCGGTGGCCATCGTCCTGGCCCATTTCTCGGACGCGCTTCGCGTGCCCTATGCGGTCGTTCTCGTGATCGCGGGAATGGTGCTGGCCTTTTCCCCGCGCCTGCCGAAGTTCGAGTTCGATCCCCAGATCATCCTCGCATTGTTCCTCCCGCCCCTGCTCTTCTCGGCAGCCTATTTCACATCGTGGCGGGATTTCCGCTTCTATCTTCGCCCGATCCTGCTGCTCGCCATCGGTCTCGTGCTGGCGACGACGTTGGGCGTGGGCTTTGTCTTCAAGTGGCTCGTTCCGGAGGTGCCGTGGGCCGTCGCCTTCCTGCTGGGCGCGATCGTCTCGCCGCCCGACGCCGTCGCGGCCGCGGCCATCATGGAGAAGCTTCGGCTTCCCAAGCGCATCGTCGCGATTCTCGAAGGCGAAAGCCTCGTCAACGACGCCACCGGTCTCGTTCTCTACAAATTCGCGCTCGCTGCGGCCCTGTCGGGCACGTTTTCGGCCGGCGATGCGGCGGCGGCATTCGCCGTTTATGCCGTCGGCGGCTGCGCGCTCGGTTTCGTGGTCGGCTTCGCGGCCGTCCAGATCATGAAGAAGATGCACGAGACGCTGCTTCAGATCGCCTTCACCTTCGTCGTGCCGTTCGTCGCGTTCCTCTTCGGCGAACATGCGAACGTGTCGGGCGTGCTGGCAGTCGTCGTGGCGGGCCTGCTCGTCGGTTGGCATGCACCCGAGATGTTTTCCGCGCAGGCGCGCGTGCAAGGCCATATGGTCTGGGGTGCGGTCGTGTTCGTGCTGAACGCGCTCGTCTTCATCCTGATCGGCCTGCAACTCGACGACATCGTCGAGCGATTGTCGGGCTACAGCTGGGGCCAGCTCCTGTGGTGGGCGACGGCGATCTCGCTTGCGGCGATCACGATACGGATGGTGTGGGTGTTTCCGAACGCCTACATCCCCACGCTGTTCCGCTCGATACGCGAACGCGAGGGCGTGCCGCCCCTTTCCTGGACATTGATCGTCGGCTGGACCGGGATGCGCGGCGTGGTCAGCCTTGCGGCCGCGATGGCGATCCCCGCCATGGCCGAATTCGACGCCCCCTTCCCCGCGCGCGATCTCGTCGTCTTCCTGTCCTTCGCGGTGATCTTCGCGACGCTCGTCATCCAGGGAACGACGCTTGCGCCGATGATCAAGCTCCTCAAGGTCGGCGGCGATCGCGATGCGGAGAAGGAAGAGGAAACTGCGCGCCGCAAGATGACGCACGCGGCACTCGCCGAGATCGACAGGCTGGCCGAGAGCGACTTCATCGCGCTGGAAATCGCGCCGGGCCTACGGCGCTCGTACCAGAACCGGCTGCGGCCGGAGGAAATCACGCAGGAACATCTCGATTTGGAGAATGCGCGCCGGCATGCGCGGCGCGTGCGGCTCGAAGTGGTGGGCGCGGAGCGGCGCCGTCTTCTGAAACTGCGCCGCGAACGCGAAATCGGCGACGACGTGCTCCACAAACTCATGCGGGAGGTCGATCTTGAGGAAATGCGCCTTGCGACGCTGGGCCTCGATTAGCCTGCTTCTGGCGTCGGCCGCCGCGTTCGCGCAGACGCCGGACGCGCCGGTCGGCGTCGAAGCGAGCGACGGCTTCGGTTTCGGCGCGCGCTGGCGCGTGCAATTCGAGCGCGACGTCGGCCCCTACAAGGCCGGCCAGTCGCTCGATTGCCGGGTCGAGGAACCGCCGGACGACAAGCGGCCGCGCGCGATCGTCGTCTGCCGTCTGCCCGGCGGCGGCTCGGTGCCGCTCGCCGAGCCGGACGGCCGTCCCGGCGTTCTTCCCGTCGATATCTTGGTCCGGACGCTGCGGCTGATGCTGAGCCAGGAAACCCGCTGACGCCGTCGCATCGTGTAGCGGGCAAGATCGTCGCGACACAAGCCTTGCCTGACGGCAACCGCCACGGCAACTTTGCCGGCCGTGTCGAACACAATGGACGCCCCGATGCCGCATATGCCGCTTTCAGGAATTCGGATTTTCGACCTTACGCGCATTCTCGCGGGGCCGTCCTGCACGCAGCTTCTGGGCGATCTCGGGGCCGACGTCATCAAGATCGAACGCGCCGGTGCGGGCGACGACACGCGCAAATGGGGCCCGCCCTTCGTCGAGGACGCCGCCGGCAATCCGACGGCCGAAAGCGCCTATTACCTCGCCGCCAACCGCAACAAGCGCTCGATCTCCCTCGACCTCGCCAAGCCCGAGGGACAGGCGCTTGCCCGCCGGTTGATCGCGAAATCGGATGTACTCGTCGAGAATTTCAAGGTCGGCGATCTCAAGAAGTTCGGGCTCGACTATCCGGCGCTGTCGAAGGATTTCCCCCGTCTCGTCTACTGTTCGATCACCGGCTTCGGTCAGACGGGCCCGTACGCGCCGCGCGCCGGCTACGACATGCTGGCGCAGGGACTTGGCGGCATCATGTCGATCACCGGGCCCGCCGACGGGGCGCCCGAGAGCCAACCCTACAAGGTCGGCGTCGGCATCGCGGACATCATGACGGGCATGTACGCCGCCGTTTCCATCCTCGCCGCCCTGCGCCATCGCGATGCGACGGGCGATGGCCAGCAGATCGACATGGCGCTGCTCGACACGCAGGTCTCGTGGCTGGCGAACGAAGGGTTGAACTACCTCGTCTCCGGCAAGACACCCGTCCGGCAAGGCAACGCGCACCCCAATATCGTTCCCTATGACGTCTTCAAATGCGCCGACGGCTTCGTCATCCTCGCCATCGGCAACGACGGGCAGTTCGCGAAGTTCTGCGCGTTCGCCGGGTGCGAGGCGCTTTCCGCCGACCCGCGCTTCGCGACGAATCCTGCGCGCGTGAAGAACCGCGCCGAACTGACGGCCAAGATGAACGACATCACGGGCCGCAAGCCGCAGCGCCATTGGGTGGACGGGCTCGCTGGCGCCGGTGTGCCCTGTTCGCCCGTCAACGACGTCGCGCAGGTCTTCGAGGACCCGCAGGTGCGCGCGCGCGGTATGCGCATCGAGATGCCGCACGCCAGCGGCACGAAGGTCCCGCTGATCGCGAGCCCCATCAAGATGTCGAAGACGCCGCCGACCTATCGGCATGCGCCGCCGCTGTGCGGCCAGCACACCGAGGAGGTCTTGGGGGAAATTCTGGGTCTCGATGCCGCCGCCGTGGCGGATTTGCGCGCACGCGGCGTCGTCTGACGGGCGCCTAGTTCCGGCGGACGCGCGCCTCGAACGTCGCCAACTCCTGCGCCAGGTCGGCCGCGAGCGCGGATGCGGCCTTGAACGGCAGTTCGCCCGAAGCCCCGCCGGCCGACAGCGACAACAGCTTGTCCAGAACCTCGGCGCATTTTGTCTGCGCCGAATCGGGTGTGCGTCGGTCGGATTCGTTGGTGGAAGACATCGGAGTCGGCCCTGTTTCGGTCCCGGATGTTGGATTCGAGGCGGTTAACAAATCGTTTCGATATCGGTTTTCCGGGGGTTTTGCCGGCCGCCTTGCCTCCCCCGGAAGTCGCGGATATAACGCGATTTTAATGCCTTCCTTACCGCTTCCGACCGGCCGTCTTCGACCGCGCCATCTTCTGGGCATCGAAGGGCTATCCGCCGAGGAGATCACCCTCCTCCTCGATCTTTCCGAATCCTACGTCGAGCAGAACCGGGCCCGCGGCGCCAAAAGCACGCTGCTGCGCGGGCGCACGATCATCAACCTGTTCTTCGAGAATTCGACGCGAACGCGCACGTCCTTCGAACTGGCGGGCAAGCGGCTCGGCGGCGACGTCGTGAACATGTCGGCCGAAGTTTCGTCCATCAAGAAGGGCGAGACGCTGATGGACACGGCCGTGACGATGAACGCGATGCTGCCGGACGTGCTGATCGTCCGCCATCCGGACTCCGGCGCGGTCAAGCTCCTCTCCGAAAAGGTCGACTGCGCCGTCATCAATGCCGGCGACGGCACGCACGAGCATCCCACGCAGGCGCTGCTCGATGCGCTCGCCATCCGCCGCCACAAGAAGCGCCTGCAGGGTCTTCTGGTGGCGATCTGCGGCGACATCCTGCACAGCCGTGTGGCGCGCTCGAACATCCACCTGCTGACGACGATGGGGGCGCGCGTGCGTGTGGTCGGCCCGCCGACGCTGATGCCCACCGCCATCGACCGGATGGGCGTCGAAGTGTTCCACGACATGCGCAAGGGCCTGGAGGGCGTCGACATCGTAATGATGCTTCGCCTCCAGACCGAGCGCATGCAGGGCAATTTCGTGCCGTCGGTGCGCGAGTATTTCCGTCTTTTCGGCCTCGACTACGACAAGCTCGAAATGGCCAAGCCCGACGCGCTGATCATGCATCCCGGCCCGATGAACCGCGGCGTGGAGATCGACAGCGAAGTCGCCGACGACGTCGACCGCTCGCTGATCCGCGAACAGGTCGAGATGGGCGTGGCCGTGCGCATGGCCTGCCTCGATCTGCTCACGCGCAACCTGCTCGCCAACAGCGGAGGCCCGGCATGAGGTTTCCGCCGGGCGTGGTGCCCGCCAAGACCCCGGGCGGCCGCGGCGGCCCGCCCGTTGCCTACGTGAACGCGCGTCTCGTCGATCCGACCACGGGAACCGACGCCTTGGGCGGCATGATCGTGCGCGACGGGCTTGTCGCCGAAATCGGTCCGCAGCTCGCCAAGGCGACGGCGCTTGCCGCCGCCGGTCCGCATGGCATGGAGACGATCGATTGCGGCGGAAAGTGCCTTGCACCGGGTCTCGTCGACATGCGCGTGCAACTGCGCGAGCCGGGCGAAGAGCACAAGGAAACGATCTCGACCGCGAGCGAGGCCGCGGCTGCCGGCGGCGTCACGACGATGGTGGCGCTGCCCAACACGCGCCCCGTGATCGACGATGCGGCACTCGTGGAATCGGTCGCGCGGCTGGCGCGCGAAACGAGCCTCGTTCGCGTGCACACCTATGCCGCCGTCACCCGCGGGCTCAACGGCAAGGAGATGACCGAGTTCGGCCTGCTTGCTGCATCGGGCGCGCTCGGCTTCACCGATGCCATGCACGCCACGACCGATGCCCAGCTCGTCCGCCGTGCGCTTGCCTACGCCAAGGCTTTCGGCCTGCCGCTGATCCAGCATCCCGAGGAGCCGCAGCTCGCGCGCGGCGTCATGACCGAGGGCGAGCTTTCCACGCGGCTCGGCATCCCCGGCATTCCGGTCGTCGCCGAAGTCATGCAGATCGAGCGCGACGTGCGGCTTGCCGAGCTGACGGGCGGCCGCCTCCACATCGCGCACATATCGACCGGCGAAGGCGTCGCGGTGATCCGGGCAGCCAAGGCGCGCGGCGTGAACGTGACGTGCGACACGGCCCCGCACTATTTCGCGCTCAACGAGCTGGCGCTTGCCGACTACCGCACGTTTGCGAAGGTTTCGCCGCCGCTGCGCGGCGAAGGCGATCGCCGGGCGATCGTCGAAGGGTTGGCCGACGGCACGATCGATGCGGTCGCATCCGATCACTCGCCGCACGATCAGGATTCGAAGCGCCTGCCGCTCGCGCAGGCCGCATTCGGGACCGTCGGCCTCGAAACGCTGCTGCCGGTCGTTCTCGAACTCGTGCACAACCGCCATCTTCCGCTGCCTGCGGCGATCGCGCTCGTCACGGCGAAGCCCGCTGCCCTTCTCGGCCTCAAGGAAGGCCGTCTCGCCAAGGGCATGGCGGCCGACTTCGTCCTGTTCGACGCGGATGCGCCGTGGAAGGTCGATGCGAAGAAGCTTCGTTCAAAATCGAAGAACTCCGCGTTCGACGGCCGTCTCGTCCAGGGCCGCGTCCTGCGCACGGTCGCAGCCGGCATCCCCGTGTTCGCTGCGGAGGGATGATGGGATCCGGATTGGCCCCTCTGATCGCAGCTTTCGTGGGCGGCTATCTGCTCGGCTCGATCCCGTTCGGCCTCGTGCTTACGCGCATGGCCGGGCTTGGCGACATCCGCGCCATCGGGTCGGGCAATATCGGCGCAACGAACGTGCTGCGGACGGGGCGCAAGGGGCTGGCGCTGGCGACGCTGCTGCTCGACTCCGCCAAGGGCGCAGTCGCCGTTTTGCTCGCGCGCGCGGTGTTGGGTCCGGAGACGGCGGCGCTGGCGGGGTGTGGCGCCCTGCTCGGCCACCTGTTCCCTGTGTGGCTCGGTTTCAAGGGCGGCAAGGGCGTGGCGACGGTGTTGGGGACGCTCATCGCGATCGACTGGACCGTCGGACTTGCCGCGTGCGCGACATGGCTCGTCGTCGCCGGAACCTTCCGGTATTCGTCGCTTTCCTCGCTGCTCGCCGTTGCGCTCGCACCTGTCTATGCGTGGTTCCTGCCGGGATTTCTCGGCGGCGAGAGCGACGCGCGGGTTGTCGCCTTCGCGGCGTTCTCGACAATTCTTGTGTGGGCCAAGCACCACGAAAACATCCGGCGCCTGCTTTCCGGGCAGGAACCGAAGATCGGCAAGAAAAAACCGGCATAACCGGAAGTTGACGTTTCGTTCGCCGCACGCCTAAATCGCGGCGCATGAAAACGCGAAATCTGAGCGACGCAGAACGTCTGGACTGGTTGCGCCTGATCCGCAGCGAGAACGTCGGTCCCGTCGCGTTCCACCAGCTTCTCTATCGCTACGGAACTGCCGCGAAGGCGCTGGAGGCGGTCCCCGAACTTGCCAAACGGGCCGGCAAGCGCTCGATCCGCGTCGCGTCCGTCGGCGAGGCAAAGCGCGAACTCGAAGCGCTCGCCAAACTCGGCGCGCGGTTCGTCGCGCGGGGCGAAGACGAGTATCCGGCGCATCTGGCGGAAATCGAAGATGCGCCGCCCCTTTTGGCCATCCGCGGCTTCGCGCATGTCTGGCGCCGGCCCTGCCTTGCGATCGTCGGCGCACGCAATGCGTCACTCAACGGCCGAAAGTTCGCACGGGCATTGGCCGAGGAACTCGGCCTTGCCGGCCTGACGGTCGTATCCGGCCTTGCACGGGGGATCGATACGGCCGCCCACGAAGGCGCGCTTGCGACCGGGACGGTCGCGGTGATGGCCGGCGGCGTCGACGTCGTCTACCCGCCGGAGAATGCCGGGCTCCTCGCCCGGATCGCCGAAACGGGCGCCGTCGTGTCGGAAGTCCGTTTCGGCGAGGCACCGCAGGCGCGCCATTTCCCGCGACGGAACCGGATTGTCTCCGGCATCTGCGTCGGCACGCTGGTCGTCGAGGCCGCACTTCGCTCCGGTTCGCTGATCACGGCAAGGCTTGCGGGGGAGCAAGGGCGCGAGGTCCTCGCCGTTCCGGGCTCGCCGCTGGACCCGCGCTCGGCCGGCACGAACGACCTTCTGCGGCAGGGGGCGGTTCTGGTCGAAACCGCCCGGGACGTCCTAGAGGCCGTTTTGCGCCAACCGCTCCGAGAACCAGAAGTGAATTCTGAAAATAGCGCCGCAAATATCTATGAAATAAATGAAAATGATATATCCGAGGCACGGCGAGTCATCCTAGAGGGACTGACGCAGGCGCCCACCTCAGTTGACGAAATCATGCGCGAGTGCCAATTGTCCGCCCCCGTCGTCCTGGCCGCCCTGCTCGAACTTGAGCTGGCCGGTTCCATCGACAGGCACCCGGGCAATCGTGTCGCCCGGCGTTACTGAGCCGCAGGAATTGGCCCCGATCAGGGGTTTAGCTGGAGTTTGGCGCGGACCGACCGATGAAGCTCGTCATCGTGGAATCGCCTTCGAAGGCGAAAACGATCAACAAGTATCTCGGCGACGAGTACCGCGTGCTCGCCTCGTACGGCCATGTGCGCGACCTCCTCGAGAAGGACGGCGCGGTCGAGCCCGACCGCGAGTTCGAGATGCATTGGGAAGTCGGCGAGCGGGCGAAGAAGCCGGTCGGCGAAATCACCAAGGCGCTCAAGGGCGTCCAGACCCTCATTCTCGCGACCGACCCCGACCGCGAGGGCGAAGCGATCTCCTGGCATCTCAAGGAGGTGCTGGAGGCCGCCAAGAAACTCAAGGACATCGACGTCAAGCGCGTGGTCTTCAACGAGATCACGAAGAACGCGATCCTCGAAGCGATGCGCCATCCGCGCGACCTCGACCGCGATCTGGTCGACGCCTACCTCGCCCGCCGCGCGCTCGACTATCTGGTCGGCTTCAATCTTTCGCCGGTGCTGTGGCGCAAGCTGCCCGGCAGCCGCTCGGCCGGCCGCGTGCAGTCGGTGGCGCTGCGCCTGATCTGCGAGCGCGAGAACGAGATCGAGCGCTTCCGCCCGCGCGAATACTGGACGATCGCCGCGCAGTTCGCGGCCAAGGGCGGCGAGAAATTCGAAGCGCGCCTCACCCATCTCGACGGCTCGCGCCTCGACAAGTTCGACATCGCCAACGAAGCGGCGGCGATGGCCGCCGTCGCCAAGATCGAGGCGGGCGACCCCTTCAAGGTTTCCGCGGTCGAGCGCAAGCGCGTGCGCCGCAACCCGATGGCACCCTTCACGACCTCGACGCTGCAGCAGGAAGCCTCGCGCAAGCTCGGCTTCGGCGCCTCGCGCACGATGCGCATGGCCCAGCAGCTCTACGAAGGCTTCGACATCGGCGGCGAGACGGTCGGCCTCATCACCTATATGCGTACCGACAGCGTGACGCTGTCAGGCGAGGCCGTGCGCGCCGCGCGCGCGCTGATCGCGGCGGAGTTCGGCAAGAACTTCCTCCCCGACCAGCCGCGCATCTGGAAGACGCAGGCCAAGAACGCGCAGGAAGCCCACGAGGCGATCCGCCCGACCGACCTGCTGCGCAAGCCCGAGGACGTGAAGCGCTATCTCGCCGACGACCTCCTCAAGCT
>JAYRKO010000540.1:0-2391 GCA_041905745.1 Tagaea sp.
CTCGACCTCCGCGTCGCGCACGTGCAGCGAGCGGATCCGGTCCCAGCCCTTGGCGTTTTCCTCGAAATAGGCGGCCGCACGTTCGGCGCGCGCGGCGCGCACGGCGGCAAGCCCGTCGCGATCGCGCCGCAATTGGGGATCGTCGGCCGGCAGCATGTCGGCCAGGCGCCGGACAAGCCCGTTGGCCCGCGAACCTTCCGCCAGGCGGTAGAAAACCCAACTTCCCTCCGGCTGGCGGTCGAGCAGGCCCGCCTCGCAAAGCAGCTTGAGGTGCCGGGAAACCCGCGGCTGGCTCTGGCCCAGGATCTGGACGAGCTCGCTGACCGTCAGTTCGCCTTGCGCGCAAAGCGCCAGAAGCCGCAGCCGCGTGGGCTCCGCGGCAGCGCGCAATCCGTCGAGAAGGTCGTCGAGTGTCTCGGGCATGCGTCCTCTTGACCGGATTTATATAAAGATATGTTTATATCTTTCAATTGATATTTCTTTGACTCTCCGCTCAACGCATCTGCGGGTGTGCCTATTCCGCAACATTTGCGCGTTAACCTTTCCACAGGCGCGGGGTTCGCTAGAGCGACCGGACGGCCTTGTGATAACAATCACTGCTTCTTGATCGAATCGATGCGATGCATCGGGCGCGTCACGAAGTCGCGGCGTATTTACGCTCCGGTAAGGGCGTTGATTTACGGTTGCGTGGGTTTCAGAGCAGGTCCGAAGGGTAACGCCGTCCAGATGTCCGCCTTCAGCTCCGTCCGCCGTCCCGAGCGAATTCTCGCTTCCTCGATTCTGGCTCTTCTGCTGGTGCTGGCGCCCGTCGCGCGCGCCGCGGAACCCGTCGCGGCGCAGGCCAGCGACGAGATCTACGATCCGCTGGAGCCGATGAACCGCTACTTCTTCGAGGTCAACCGGTTCCTCGACACGATCGCGCTGAAGCCGATGGCGGCCTGGTACGGAATGCTTCCGCAGGGCGTGCGCACGGGTGCGGGCAATTTCCTCGGCAACCTGCGCAACCCGTGGACGGCGATCAACGACGGGCTGCAGGGCGAAGGCGAACGCGCCGGTACGGTCGTGGCGCGCTTCTTCATCAACACGCTCATCGGGTTCTTCGGCGTTTTCGATCCGGCCGCCGACATGGGCCTGAAGGCGCACGAGGAAGACGCCGGCCAGACCTATGCGCGCTGGGGCGTGGGCGACGGTCCCTACCTGATGCTTCCCCTCTTCGGTTCGTCGAACGGCCGCGATCTCGTCGGCCTCGTGACCGACTCGGTTCTCGATCCCTTCAATCTCGTCACCCGCGCCAACGACGCGAAGTGGGCGCCGATCGCCCGCTCCGGCACGACGGCCGTCCACAACCGCGACGCCAACGCGCAGCAGATCGACGATCTGGAGCGTACGGCGACCGACCTCTACGCCACCGTCCGCCGCGTCACGGTCGAACGGCGGCGCGCCGAGATCCGCAACGCGGCCCCGGGTTCCAACACGCCCTCGCCGCGCATGACCGACGCCGATGCGCCGGTCCGGTCGGGTCCGAGCGCCGAAGTCCCGCGCTGAGAGCGGGGCGATGGACCGACGCGCGTTCCTCGCCTTCCTTGCGGCGGCCGGCATCGCCGCGCCCCTCGCAGGTGCCCGCGCGCAGAACGCCGTACCGGCCGCGACCGACTTCATCGACCGTCTTGCGCAGCGCGCCCTCGAAGGGCTGACGGCCAAGGACATCGACGCGGCCGACCGCGCCAAGCGCTTCCGCGAACTTTTCACCGAAACCTTCGACGTGCCGGTCATCGGCCGCTTCGCGCTGGGGGCACCCTGGCGCACGGCCAGCGAGTCCGACCGCACGGAATACCTGAAGGCATTCGAGGACTATATCGTCGCAAGCTACGCGACCCGCTTCGCGGACTACGGCGGCGAGAAGATCCGCACGACCGGTTCGCGCAAGGGCGAGGACGACGAGGTTTTCGTCTCGTCCGATTTCGTGCGTGCGCAGGGCGCGCCTGTGCGCGTCGTCTGGCGCGTGCGCCCCGCGCAGGGCAGCTGGCGCATCATCGACGTCATCATCGAGGACGTCAGCATGGCGATCACGCAGCGCGACGACTTCTCGGCCACGATCCAGCGCAACGGCGGCAAGATCTCCGCGCTGATCGACGCGCTGAAGAGCAAGACGGTCTCCGCCGGCAAGAGCTAAGCCGGCGGCTTTCGCCCCCGGCCCCTCTCCTCAATTCCGCGTAAGCGGCTTGTACTTGATGCGGTGCGGCTGGTCTGCGTCCGCGCCGAGGCGGCGTTTGCGGTCGGCCTCGTAGTCCTGGTAGTTGCCCTCGAACCACACGACCTGGCTGTCGCCCTCGAAGGCGAGGATGTGGGTGGCGATGCGGTCGAGGAACCAGCGGTCGTGGCTGACCACCA
>JAYRKO010000541.1:0-2389 GCA_041905745.1 Tagaea sp.
CTCGAACGCGTCTACCGGGAGCACGCAAGGCAATGACACCCGTTTCCGTCGTGATCCTGACCTTCAATTCCGCGGCGACGATCGGCGCCACGCTCGACTCGCTCGCCGGCCTCACCAACGACGTGCACGTCGTCGACAGCGGCTCGACCGACGGCACGCTCGAGATCGTGCGCGCCAAGGGCGCCACGCTGGCGAGCCACGCGTTCGAGAACTACGGCAAGCAGCGCAACTGGGCGATCGAAAGCCTCGTGCTGGCGCATCCGTGGCAGCTCCATCTCGACGCCGACGAGCGGCTGACGCCGGAACTGAAGATCGAGATCGCCTCGCTGCTGGCGGCCCCGGTCGCCGAGGACATCGGCGGCTTCTACATCCCGCGGCTGGTGCATTTCCACGGCCGCGCGCTGCGCCACGGCGGCATGTACCCGATCTACCACATGCGGCTGTTCCGCACCGGGCGCGGGCGCTGCGAGGACCGCAAGTACGACCAGCATTTCCGCGCCGACGGCCGCACGGAAAAGCTCAAACACCCGATGATCGACGACATCCGCCTGTCGCTGTCGGAATGGACGACGCGCCACAACCGCTGGGCCGACGCCGAGGTGGACGAGATCCTGAACCCCGGCGGCGAAGGCGTCATCGCGGCGGGCAGCGGCGATCCGGTCGCGGAAAAGCGCCGCGCGCGCGGCTGGTACTATCGCGCGCCACTGTTCCTGCGCGCCTTCCTGCTGTTCCACTACCGCTACTTCCTCAAGCTCGGCTTCCTCGACGGCAAGGAAGGGTTGATCTTCTACACGTTGCAGACGCTGTGGTTCCGCTTCCTCGTCGACGCGAAGCTCTACGAACGCCGCAAGGCCCAAACGCGCAAATGACCGATCCCTGCCTCTTCTGCGGCAAGCCCACGCGCGAGATCCTCGCGCGCGTCGTCGACAACCGCTTCGGCTCGCCCGGCGACTATTCGATCCGCGCGTGCGAAGCGTGCGGCGGAAGGCAGACCGCCCCGCGCCCGGACGCGCCGACACTGAAGGGCCTTTACGAGCGTTGGTACAATTACGGCGGCAAGACCGACGGCGCCTACGCGTCGGCGCGCGAGAAGTTCCTGTTCTCGCCCTTCTACCGGCTGATGCTGGCCGTTGACGGCGACGTATCGTTCCACGCCGCGCGCGGATCGGGCCGGCTCATCGACATCGGCTGCAACGAAGGGCGCGGGCTGTCGCTCTACGCGCGCAACGGCTTCGCGGCCGAGGGGCTGGAACTCAACAGCCACGCGGCGGCGGCTGCGCGCGCGCGCGGCTTCGTCGTGCACGAAAAATGGATCGAGGCGTTCGAACCGGCCGAGCCCTACGACGTCGCCGTGCTGTCGAACGTGCTGGAGCATGCGAGCGACCCGCGCGAGATGGTCCGCCACGTGCGCCGCATCCTCAAGCCCGGCGGGCAGGTGTGGATCAGCCTGCCCAACGCGGACTCGGCGCTGGCAGGGCTTGCGGGCGCCGACTGGATCAACTGGCACGTGCCGTTCCACATCGTGCATTTCACGCTGCCGCGCCTGATGCGCCTCTTGGAGGAAGAAGGCTTCGAGGTGACGACGGCAGGCGCGGTCACGCCCGCGCTTTGGGTGGCGCAGAGCGCCATCGCGCGCGCGTGGCGCGGCGACATGGACAAGGTCGTGCGCCTGCAGCGCAAGGCACCGCTCGTCGCCGGGCTGATGGCGCTGGCGCGCGGGCTCCTCTTTCCCCTCCTCTGGTTCTGGAACCGCACGGGGCGCGGCGACTGTCTCGTCGTGCGCGCGCGGAAGAAGTGATGCGCATCCTCGTCCACGACTATCCGGGCCACGCCTTCCCCGTGCAGCTGTCGCGCGCGCTCGCCGCGCGCGGCCACACGGTGCGCCACGTCGCCTTCCCGGAATTCGAGGCGCCCAAGGGCCCGCTCGCGCGCCGCGCCGACGACGGCGCGAATTTCGACACGCATTTCCTCGCCCTGGGCGAGCCCTTCGCCAAGCACAGCTTCGTCACGCGCTGGCGCCAGGAGCGCAAGCTCGGCGCGCTGTCGGCCGAGGCGGTGGCGGCGTGGAAGCCGGAGATCGTGCTTGCCGGCAACGCGCCCATCGACGTGCAGGCCGGTACGTATGCCGGCGCGCGCGCGTGCGGGGCGGCGTTCGTCTACTGGCTGCAGGACGTCGTGGGCATCGCGATGCGCCGCATCCTGGGCCAGCGCCTGTCGCTGCCGGGCACGCTGATCGGCATGGCCTACGAGTGGCGCGAGCGCCGGCTGCTGCGCGCATCCGACGCGGTCGTCGCGATCACCGACGATTTCCGCCCGATCCTCGAAGGCTGGGGCGTGGACCGCGCGCGCACCCACACGGTCGAGAACTGGGCCGCGCGCGAGGAGATCG
>JAYRKO010000542.1:0-2384 GCA_041905745.1 Tagaea sp.
CCAACGTGACGGCCGTCGCGTCGGCGACCGAGCAGCTCGCCGCGTCGGTGCGCGAAATCGCCGGCCGCATCGCCGACAGCAGCCGCATCGCGGGCGAGGCGGTCCGGCAGGTCGAGGGCACGAACGGTCGCATCAGCGCGCTTGTCGACGCCTCGCAGCGCATCGGCGAGGGAATCCGCCTCATCACGGCCGTCGCCCGCCAGACGAACCTTCTGGCGCTCAATGCAAGCATCGAAGCGGCGCGGGCCGGGGAGGCCGGCAAGGGCTTCGCCGTCGTCGCCGGCGAGGTCAAGGCGCTGGCCGGGCAGACGGCGCGCGCAAGCGAGGAGATCGGTTCCCAGATCGGCGCCATCCGCGGCGCCACCGACCATGCCGCGCGGTCGATCGCCGGCATCGGGGACACGATCCGGCGCGTCGACGAGATCTCGGCTGCCGTCGCCGCCGCCGTCGAGGAACAGCTTGCCGCGATCCAGGAAATCTCGCGAAGCGTGAGCGCCGCTTCGGCCGCCAGCGGCGGCGTCGCGCGCTCGATCGACGAGGTCAGTGCCGCGGCCGGCGAAACCGGCGCCGCGGCGGCCGCCGTCGAAACGGCGACCCGGTCCTTGTCGGCGCAGGAAAGCGCGCTTGGCGAGGCCGCGAGCCATTTCCTGGCGCGCATACGCAACGGATGAAACCCCCCGCGATCACATGAAAAGGAGTGAGACATGACGACACGCACGTTCGGAACGGCCATTCTCCTGGCGCTTTCGCTCGTCTTCCTCGCCGGTTCGCCGGCGCGCGCGCAGGATGCGCCGATGTCGATCGACGGCGCCCGGACCGTCAATGCGCAGCAGGTGATCGAACTGATCGAGAAGAACCCGGGCCTCGTGATCCTCGACAACCGCCAGCCGGCGGATTTCTCGGCCGGCCACATCGAAGGCGCGGTGCGGCTGCTCGACACCGACGCGAACGCCCAATCGCTCGCCCAGCACGTCAAGTCGAAGGACGCCACGGTGCTGTTCTACTGCAACGGACTGAAGTGCGGCCGCGCGGCGAAGGCGGCCAAGGTCGCGGTCGACCTCGGCTACACGAAGGTCCACTACTACGCGCTGGGGATGGACGAGT
The DNA here is from genome assembly GCA_041905745.1 of Tagaea sp. Classification (GTDB taxonomy): domain Bacteria; phylum Pseudomonadota; class Alphaproteobacteria; order CACIAM-22H2; family CACIAM-22H2; genus Tagaea. The sequence goes on from JAYRKO010000542.1 coordinate 1,105, forward strand.
GGCGCGCCGCGGGGTTGCCGCTGGTGAAGTGATTTTGCGGTCGGGGAAGCGACGCGCGAGTGGCGGACAGGGTGAGATTCGAACTCACGATACCGTTGCCGGTATTTCAGTTTTCGAGACTGACGCCTTCAGCCACTCGGCCACCTGTCCGCACGATCTGGCTGTCGAAGCGCGCGGAACCTAAGCCCAAATCCGGCTTTAGGCAAGACCCGCTCCGACCGGTCAGGAAGCGGCCTCCTCGCGCTCGGCGGCGGCCACGCTTTCGCGCGCGATCCGGCGCGGGTCGAGCCCGTTGAGCACGGTCCATAGCCCCGCGACCGCCAGACCCGTGGCGAGGGTCAGCGCATGGGTCAGCAGCGCGAAGGCGAGGGCCTTTTCGGCCGGGACCGAGAAAAACGACAGCGCGAAGACGATCGCCGCGTGGAAGATCCCGACCCCGCCGGGGGCGGCGGGCACGAGGAAGGCCATCGCCGTCACACCCACCGTGAAGGCGCCCGTCGCAAGCCCCACGTCGGGCCACACCGCGCCGATGCCCAGCGTGAAGGACGTGGCCGTGACCGTCCAGATTGCGGCCGACATGAGGACGGCGCGCGCAAGCACGGCCGGCCGGGCAAGAACGGAAAGCCCGATCAGCAGCGCCTCGATGCGGGGAAGCACGGCCGCGTGCCAGCGATGCGGCAGGAGCCGGGCGACGAGCGAAAGTGCCGGGCGGCGCAGGCGCACGGCAAGCGCCAGGGCGGTGACACCGATGACGAAGGCGACGGCCACGCCCTGAAGCCCGTCGGCCACGATCTGCGGCCGGTTCGGCACCGCAAGGATCGCAAGGCCGAGCAGGCACACGGCCGCGGCAAGGTCGCACAGCCGGTCGAGAACGATCGCCGAAAGCGCGCCGGCAACCGGCACGTGCGCACGCCGGTTCAGCACCCACATCATGCCGAATTCGCCCGCGCGCATCGGCAAAAGGCCGTTGAGCGCGTTGCCCAGCGCATGCGCGCCGAACGTGTCGTTGTAGCTGGCGGGGCTGTCCGGCGCCGTCGCCTGCAGCAGGATGCGCATGCGCATGGGGCGTAAGGCCAGCCACAGCAGCCATGTCGCCAGCATGCCGGCCACCCGCCACGGATCGGCGGAGGAAAGTTCGTGCCAGACGAGTTGAAAGTCCACCAGGCTTGCCAGCACGCCGACCACCACGGCGGTCACGGGCACCCACGCCCAGCGCAGCCAGTGACGCCAGGACTTCCGGTGGCTCGGGTGGGGGGCTGAAGGCATGTTGGCGCGCGGTG
>JAYRKO010000543.1:0-2382 GCA_041905745.1 Tagaea sp.
GCACGACCATCCCGGCACGGCCTGCGAGCTGTGCGGCGAGCGGCGCATCGGCGCGGTCGAGTTTCAGGTGGATCGCGAAGCGTCCGCGCGTTTCGATCCCGACGACGGAAGCAAGTTCGGTGCGCCGTCGCGAATGCGCCTCGCCGGTCATGCGGGCGAGCGAGGCCGCGACGGCCTCGGCGTCGACCGGCTCGCCGTCGGGAAATGTCGCGTCCTCGTGCAGTTCGAGCGTCAGTCCGCGCGCGTCGGGATCGAAGTGCCAAGCGCGCGCGAGACCGGGTCCAAGCGTGCCGTCCGGGCGAAGTCCCACCAGCGTGTCGCAGGTCGCTGCAAGCAGGCCCGGCCCGTCGCCCGCGTCCGTCAGCGGGTCGAGCCGGGCGGGGATCGCGGCCACGCCGATCGCAAGCGTGTCGTCCGATCCTTGGGCCGAAGCCGGAAGTGCCGGAACAAGAAGGCTAAAAAATAGTACCGATATAAGACTAATTTTGCCGACTGATTCGGCGAGACGCCTAAAAACCGGCAAGGCCGTTCGAGTGCTAATAATATTAGTTATCTTATACTGTCCTATTTGTCGTTTTTCACTGTTCCGGAACGGAAACGCGCCTCTATATGGAGGCTCTTCTCCCTTTCCGCTCAGGAATGTGCCCATGGCGACCACCAGCCGCATGCTGCGCTTCGTCGACACCGACCAGAAGATGCCCGAGAAGCGCTCGGCCGCCCAGCGAAAGCGGGATTTCGACGAGATCTACGCCGAGTTCGCGCCCGATGCGGCCCGCCAGCAGGCCAGCCGCTGCTCGCAGTGCGGCGTGCCGTTCTGCCAGGTGCATTGCCCGGTTTCGAACAACATCCCCGACTGGCTGAAGCTGACGGCCGAGGGCCGCCTCGAGGAAGCCTACGAGGTCAGTGCCGCGACCAACACGTTCCCGGAAATCTGCGGGCGCATCTGCCCGCAGGACCGGCTGTGCGAGGGCAACTGCGTCATCGAGAAGGGCTTCGATTCGGTCACGATCGGCTCGGTCGAGAAGTTCATCACCGACACCGCCTTCGAGAAGGGCTGGGTCAAGCCGGCGAAGCCGCCGGTCGAGCGCAAGCAGTCGGTCGGCATCATCGGTGCCGGTCCCGGCGGCATGGCCGCGGCCGACCAGCTGCGCCGCAAGGGCTATCAGGTCCACATCTATGACCGCTACGACCGCGCGGGCGGGCTGATGATCTACGGCATCCCGAACTTCAAGCTGGAGAAGGACGTCGTCCAGCGCCGCCAGAAGCTCTACGAGGACGGCGGCATCGTCTTCCATCTCAACTTCGAGGTGGGCCGCGACGCCACGCTCGCCGAGCTGCGCCAGAAGCACGACGCCATCCTCGTCGCGACGGGCGTTTACAAGGCGCGCGATCTCGAAGCGCCGGGTGCGGGCCTTGCCAACATCGTGGCGGCGATGACGTATCTGACGGCGTCCAACCGCAAGGGTCTGGGCGACAAGGTGCCGGAATTCGAGGACGGCACGCTCGACGCCGCCGGCAAGCACGTCGTCGTGATCGGCGGCGGCGACACGGCGATGGACTGCGTGCGCACGGCCGTGCGGCAGGGCGCCAAGTCGGTCAAATGCCTCTATCGCCGCGACAAGAAGAACATGCCGGGCTCGCAGCGCGAGGTCTACAACGCCGAGGAAGAAGGCGTCGAGTTCGTGTGGCTTGCCGCGCCGGAGGCGTTCATCGCCAAGCTGGCGAAGGGCAAGAAGAAGGCCGGCGCCGAACCGGTGGGCGCGGTGCGCGCCTATCGCATGCGGCTGGGCATCGCCGATGCGACCGGCCGCCAGGTGCCCGAGAAAATCGAGGACAGCTCGTTCGAGCTGCCGTGCGATCTCGCCATCCAGGCGCTCGGCTTCGATCCCGAGGACGTGCCGAAGATGTTCGGCGCGCCCGAGCTTGCCGTCACGCGCTGGGGCACGCTCAAGATCAACCACCGCACGATGATGACCTCGCTCGACGGCGTGTTCGCCGCCGGCGACATCGTGCGCGGCGCCTCGCTCGTCGTGTGGGCCATCCGCGACGGGCGCGACGCCGCCGAAGCCATGCACAAGTATCTCGCCGCGAAAACGCGGCCCGCTCCGCTGCAAGCCGCCGCCGAGTGAGAGGGGAACACGCCATGACCGACCAGATCGATCCCGGCCAGATTTTCGTCCGCGAGTACGACGCGAACGCCGCCAAGCTCGTCGCGGGCAACGCCTACGACCCGCGCGACGAGCACGACGCGTGCGGCGTGGGCCTCGTCGCCGCCATCGACGGCAAGCCGCGCCGCCAGGTGGTCGAAGCGGGTATCGCGGCACTCAAGGCCGTGTGGCACCGCGGGGCCGTCGATGCCGACGGCAAGACCGGCGACGGTGC
>JAYRKO010000019.1:0-13075 GCA_041905745.1 Tagaea sp.
TCGGCTGGTAGACGAGTTCGAATTCCCCGCGCTGCAGCGCGTCGCGCAGTGCAAGCTCGATCTCGAGCAGGCCCAGCGCCTCGCCGTGGCGCGCGGGTTCGAAGATTTCGATACGCCCGCCGCCGGCTCGCTTGCCGCGATGCATGGAGACGTCGGCATTGGAAAGCAGCGCCTGCGCCGCGAGATCTTCTTCGGGAGTCGCGAACGCGATGCCGAGCGATGCGCTCACCAGCAGCGACCTTCCGCCGACGGAAAAGGCCTGCGAGAAGACGCCCAGCGCCCGTTCGGCGGCGACCACGGCCTCGCCCTTGCGGTCTGCGGCGTCGACAAGGATGCCGAATTCGTCGCCGCCCAGTCGCGCGATGGGCACGCCGGGACCGAGTTCGGCGGCAAGCCGCAACGCGGTTTCGGCGAGCAGTTCGTCGCCCGCCGGATAGCCCAGCGAATCGTTCACCAGCTTGAAGCGGTCGATGCCGAGACACACGACGGCCACTTCGCCGCGCGCGGTTCCCGCGCGCCGGCGGGCGAGCGCGTGGTCGACCTGTTCGAGGAAAAGTCCGCGTGTGGGCAGGCCCGTCAGCCCGTCGCGCAGCGAGCGGTTGACGAGCTGGCGTTGCGCGATGGCGATGTCGGTGACGTCGCGCACGCACACCACATGGCCGGCGCCCGGCAGCGCGCCGACCGTGAGCGTCGCCGGGAAGGCGCGGCCGTCGAAGGTGAGGGCGTGCACCTCGGCGTTGCGCGAGCCGGCCTCTTCGGCCCAAAGCTCGCCGAGTGCTTCGGCATTGGGGACGAGGCGGGCGAGATCGGACTGCGCGAGCGCTTCGGCGGTGCAGCCGAACAGACGTTCGGCCGCGCGATTGGCGCGCAGGATGTGCTGCGTGCGGTCGACCACGAGCAGCGCGTCGCCCACCGCATCGAAGATGGCCGCGTCGAGCATCGCGTCGATGGTGGCGTCGGAGGAATCGCGGCGGGGGCCCGTCATGGGCCCTTTATCCCGTTCGCGGCGTTTATGAACGGTTAAAGATAAAATTCGATCCGTTTATGTCGTGCCGCGGATCGCCGACCGGCCGACCTGGATCATCAGGCGGTCGAATGCTGGATCGTCAACGCCTTGCGGCCGCCGGACCCAACCCCAGACCGCAACGGCAGGGCCCCGCGGCGTACAAATTACGGCGTGAACATTAAGTTTTGCGGGATCTTTCTCGAAGCGCGGCGGCCGGCCGGCGCAGATTGCCGGAAAATCGGGCTGCCGGACGGTCCGGGCGTCGAACACGAACACGAGCCGGTGTTCGTTCGCCGTCTTCGACCGGTCGTCGACGAATTTGAGCCACGGAAGGGGGTTGTTCTCCTGCAGAAGGCGGATCATGCGCGCGTTCAGCGTCGGCGCATCCGCGCCCAGCGTGTCGCCCATCGTCTCGACCGTCAGCGGCCCGTCGACGGAAGCGGCCTGCAGCATCGTGCCGACATCCGTGCCCGTCGTGTAGACGAGCTGGCTCTGCACGAGCTGATCGCAACCGACGAAGGCGAGGAGGCTTGCGAGAATTCCCATGGCCGCGATCCGCCGCGAAGTCATCCGCGCGCCCTAGCCGAGCTTCACGGCGGTGCCGTTGGCCGCGACCATCAGCAGCATCTTCGCGTCGCCGCCGATCGTCTGGTAGTCGAGGTCGACGCCCACGACCGCATCGGCACCCATTTCCTTGGCGCGCGCCTGCAACTCGTCGAGCGCGGTCTTCTTGGCGTCGGCGAACACCTTTTCGTAGCTGCCCACGCGGCCGCCCACCCAGTCGCGCACGGACGCGAAGAAATCCTTGAACACGTTCGAGCCGAGCACGACGTCGCTCGACACGACGCCGAGATAGGCGGCGATCTTGCGTCCCTCGACGGCATCGGTGGTGGTGACGATCATCCCGGCGTCTCCTTATTCGGCGTTCGCGTCCGGCATCAAGACTAGCAGTCCGGCAGCACTCTTGCCTATGCCCGCGTCCCCGCCGGGAACTGTCGGCGGATCGCGTCGACCAGCGCCGATTTCCGGTAAGGCTTGGCGAGGAAATCGTTCATGCCGGCATCGAGGCATTCGGCCGCATGGCTGCGGTAGGCGTTCGCGGTGACCGCCACGATGGGCACGCGCGCGGCCGGCCCGTCGAGCGAGCGGATCGCGCGCGCGGCGGCAAGCCCGTCCATGCCGGGCATGTGGATGTCCATCAGCACGAGGTCGTAGGTCTCCGCGCGCACCGCCGCGACGGCAGCCGCACCGTCGCCGGCCACGTCCGCGCTGAGGCCGATGCTTTCCAGCATCGACATCGCGACGAGCCGGTTCGTCGGATTGTCTTCGACCAGCAGGATGCGCGGCGGCCGGCCGTCGGGTCCCTGCAGCGCGTCGTCGGCTGCCGCCTCGCGCGGGGCGGCCTGCGCGTCGACCGAGCGCGCCGCGACGGGCCGCGCAAATGGCAGCCGTACCTCGAACGCGCTGCCGCGGCCGGGCACGCTTTCCACCGCGATCGTTCCGCCCATGCGCTCGGCGAGGCTGCGGCAGATCGCGAGGCCCAGGCCCGTGCCGCCGTATCGGCGGGTGATCGAACTGTCGAGCTGGTTGAACTCGCGGAACAGATCCGCCTGCCGTTCGGCGGGAATGCCGATGCCGGTGTCGTTGACGACGAAAGCAAGCCAGTCGCGGCCGTCGGCGGGTGCGGCCAGCGGCCGGATCGCCACGCTGACTTCGCCCGCATCGGTGAACTTGATCGCGTTGTCCGCAAGATTCAGCAGGATCTGGCGCACCCGCGCGCCGTCGCCGGAAACGCTCGCCGGAACGTCGCGCGCGACGTCGAGGCGCACGGGCAGGTCTTTGGCCGCCGCGCGCGCCGCCACGATGTCGATGACGCCTCTCGCGATCTCGCCGGGCGAGAAGGGGCGCGCCTCGAAGTCCATCTTACCCGCTTCGAGCTTCGAGAGATCGAGGATGTCGTTGATGATCTGCAGCAGGATCTCGCCGGACTCGCGGATCGTCTCGGCCGCGCGGCGCTGCTCGGGCGTGAGATCGCCGTCGAGCAGCACGCCCGCCATGCCGATGACGCCGTTCATCGGCGTGCGGATTTCGTGGCTCATCGAGGCGAGGAATTCCGATTTCGCGCGATTCGCCTTTTCGGCCGCCTCGCGCGCGGCTTCCGCCTCGTCGCGCGCGGTCGCCAGGCGCGCCTCGCTCTCGTGACGTTCGGAAACGTCGCGTTCGATGGCGACGTAGTGCGTGAGCCGTCCCTGCTCGAAGATGGGATCGAGACGGATGTCGACCCAGCCCGAACTGCCGTCGCGCCGCGGCAGCAGCAGCTCGCCCCGATAGGCGGCACCGTCGCGGATCGCCGCCCAAAGCGCTGCCGCGGACGTGCGGTCGGCGTCGGTCCCCAGCAGGCGGCTGGGCGGGCGGGCGATCACCTCGCCGGGCGAGTGGCCCGTCAATCGCTCGAACGCGCGGTTCACGAAGGCGACTTCCAGCCGCCGCTCGCGATGACCGGACGCTTCGAGCACCATTACCGCGTCGTTGGCGTTGTCGATGGCGCTCTGCAGCAGCTCGAGGCGCCGGCGGGCGCGGACCTGCTCGGTCACCATGCGCCCCGAGCCGCGATAGCCCACGAAGGCGCCCGCATCGTCGAACAGCGGAATGCCCGAGACGTCGACCCATTCGGTGGCGCCGCCCGGCAGCCGGACGGGATAGACGAAATCGCGGAAGGGCCCGCGCTGGGCGAGGAGCTGGCGGTGCGCCTCGATGCGCGCGGCGGGGAAGTCGTCGCCGGGCACCATCAGGTCGATGCGCGAACGGCCGAGCGTCGCCTCGAGATCGAGCGCCAGCACGCCGCGCGGATCCGAGACGAACGTGAATCGGTGCTCGGCGTCGGTTTCCCAAAACCAGTCGGAGGTGACCTGCGCGAAGTCGCGCAGGCGGATTTCGCTGTCGGCGAGCTGCTTGAGCGTGCGGCGGGTTTCCGTCGCGTCGCAATAGGTGACCACGCGCCCGCCGTCGGCGGTGCGGCGCTGGACGCCTTCGATGATCTGGCCCGTGCGCATGCGCATCTCGTAGGCCGCACCCGGCCGCTCGCGCCGCAGCCGCCCGGCCTGAACGATCTCCTCGCTGCCGTGAAGGTCCGCATAGATGTCCGATGCGGCGTCCAGGCGCAGCAGATCCTCGTGCGACATGCCGACATGGAGATGGCCGGCGAGGTGAGGGAAGAATTCGACGAAGCGGTCGTTCCAGACGACGAGGCGGTTGTCGGAATCGTAGAGCGTGAAGGCTTCGCCCATCGCGGCGATGGCGTCGCGGAACCGCTGGTCGTTGAGGGCGAGGGCGCGCAGCGTGGTCCGCTCGGCCGTGATGTCGCGGATGATGACGACGCGCCCGCCGTCGGCCGTGCGCCGCTCGATCCCTTCGACCGCGAACGAACCGGGCAGATCGAGAACGAAGGGAGTGCCGTCGGTGGTATGGCCGGCGCGGCTCGCCTCGACGAAGCGCAGGCGCGCGGCTTCCTGGCCTTCCCACGAAGGGTCGTCGGCGCAGGCGGCGAGCAGGTCGTCGAAGCGCATGCCGGCATGGATGCGCCGGCGCGCTTGCGGGAAATAGGCGACGTAGCGCGCGTTCCATGCGGCAAGCCGGTCGCCCGCGTCGTAGACGGCGAAACCTTCGCCCAGCGCGTCGAGCCCTTCGCGGAACCCAGCCGCCGTATCGGCCCCGGCAGTGGCCTCGCCGGGCCGCATCAATCCGCGCAGCCACGCCGCGAGCCGGCGCAGTCCGGAAAGACGGTACGGGGCGGGAACGGTGTCGGTCATCGCGCGGTCACCGACTGTAGCCCAAGCCGGCGGCGGGCGCGAGAAAAGGGCGCCCGGGCCCTGCGTTGACCGCGCGAAGGCCACACGCCTATCGTGCCGGCATCCCGACACGACGGAGTCCCTTCGCATGCCCGCTTTCCGACGAACGATGCGCGAGATCCTGGCGCGCGGCCCGGTGATGCCGATCCTCACCATTTCGGACGCGGCGATCGCGGGCGATCTGGCGCGCGCGCTCGTGCGCGGCGGCGTGACGGTCTTCGAGGTCGTGCTGCGTACGCCGGCGGCCCTCGACGCATTGAAGGCGATGGTCGCGGCCGCGCCCGAGGCGAGCGTGGGCGTCGGCACCATCCTCAACGCCGACGACGTGGCGCGCGCGCGGGCGGCGGGTGCGGCCTTTGGCGTGTCGCCCGGCATCACGCCCGAACTTGCCGGCGCGGTGCGCGAGGCGGGCTTTCCGTTCCTGCCCGGCGTGTCGAGCGTCAGCGAGGCGATGTACGCGCGCCAGTGCGGTTTCGGCGAGTTGAAGCTGTTTCCGGCGAACGTGATCGGCGGCGTGCCTTGGCTGCAGGCGGTGGGGCCGGTCTTCCCCGATCTCGTCTTCTGCCCGACCGGCGGCATCCGTCCGCCGGACATTCCGGGCTATCTGGCGCTGCCCAACTGCGCGACGGTCGGCGGTTCGTGGATCGTGCCGAAAGAGGCGCTCGCCGCGCGCGACTGGCCGGCGATCGAAGCGCTTGCCCGGCAGGCCGCGGCCTTCGCGCGCGGCTAGGCGTCAGCCGAGGGCAGCCTCGACCTCCGCGCGCGTCGGACAGCCGAGCCGGCCGCCGAAGCGCGTGCATTTGATCGAGGCGGCCACGCACGCGAAGCGCGCCGCGGCTTCCATCGGCCGGCCTTCGGCCAGCATCAGGGCCAGTGCGCCGTGGAACACGTCGCCGGCCGACAGCGTGTCGACCACGTCGACCTTCGGCGCGGGCACGCGGCGGATCTTGCCGTCTTCGATCCACGCATAGCCGGCGGAACCGCAGCTGGCACCCACATGGCCGTCGTGGTTCGCGGCCACGCGGCGAAGTGCAGTCTCGACGTCGTCGGTCTTCGCGAAGGCGAGGATGCCCTGGTCGGAGAAGACGGCGTGGGACGCGAGCGGCACGAGGCGTTCGAGCACGCCGGGTGGCGCCGTTTCGCCGTCGAGCATCGCGGGCAGGCCGATGCGCCGCGCGGCGGCCAGTGCGGCCTCGGCCCCTTCCGGCCAGCGGACTTCGGCGTGCATGAAGTCGCATTCGCCGAGCCGGTCGAGCGGCAGCCAGTCGGGCGAGCGGTCCAGCGCCGGGTCGTGGAAGGGAACGACCAGCCGGTCGCCCTTTGCGTCGACGATGACGGCGGACTGCGACGCGCGCCCGCCCGAAACCATGCGGAAATCGGATACGTCCACGCCCGTCGCAGCGAGTTCGGCGCGCTGGAGGGCGCCGGCCGCGTCGTCGCCCAGCCGCGCCCAGATGCGCGCGTTTCCGCCAAGCCTGTGGAAGGCGCAGGCGGCGGAAATGGCCATTCCGTCGACGACGCGGCAGGCGTCGGTTGCAAGGATCTTGGCCGGCGGGGCGGGGATCGCGTCGACGCGGTAGATCGTGGTGTGGCAGACGGCGCCGACGGCGGTGAGGCGTTTCTTCGAAGACGATTCCATGACAGGTGCGACTATAGCCAAAGCGCCGGGTAGGCCCTCCCGAAAAAGATGGAACCGGCCCGCGGGATGCGCGAAATTGTCGGCCGTGAAGCAGGAACGCAAGGAAAGCTCGGGGCGTCGGCAGCCCGTCCGTCCGCCGCAGGGCGCTTCGGTGCGCAAGCCCGACGTCGTTGCGGCGCTGCGTCGCGTGCTGGAACTGTGCGAACGTCCGCCGCCGGCGGGCGCGTCCAAGCGGCTCGATACGCTTTTCCGCGAACTCAGGCGTGAAAAGCCGCCGCGCGGCGCCGAGGAAACCGGCGATCTCATCTGGGCGCTGTGGACCGATCACGCGGAGCCCGCCGCCGTCGACGCCATGCATTCGGCGATCGGGCGCATCGTCTCGAAGGAAAGCGACAAGGCACGCGACGCGCTCGACGAGCTGTGTCTCCGCTATCCCGACTGGGCGGAAGCGTGGAACAAGCGCGCCACGCTCGCGTTCATGGAAGCGCGCGACGCCGACGCGCTGGCCGACATCGTCGAAACGCTTGCGCGCGAGCCGCGTCACTATGGTGCGCTGGCCGGTTTCGGGCAGATCGCACTGCGCCAGGGCCACCCGGCCGTCGCCCTTGCCGCCTACGAATGTGCGCTGACGCTGAATCCGCATCTGACCGAATTGGCCAAGGCTGCGCAGGACTTACGGGACCTTTACATCGCGCGGCCCAACTGACGAGCCGGTGCCGGCCGCTGCAATCTTGGATTCGGCCCTGGAATTGCTAGTCTTTCCCCCATTCCCACGGAGGGGGACAAAATGAAAAAGACGCTCTTCGCGGCGCTTGTCGCCGGTCTGTTCGCCGTCTCGCCGGGTTTTGCACCCGCCGAAGCCAAGCCGTTCCGCTGGGCCAACGACGGCGACGTCAACTCGATGGATCCCTACGCGCGCAACGAGACGTTCCTGCTGACGTTCATGCTGAACGTCTACGAACCGCTCGTGCGGCGCGATGCGAACCTGAAACTCGAGCCGTCGCTGGCGACGGAATGGAAACAGACCTCCCCGTCGGTTTGGCGCTTCACGCTGCGTCAGGGCGTCAAGTTCCACGACGGCTCCGCCTTCAACGCGGACGACGTCGTATTCTCGTACCGGCGCGTGACGACGGGCGGCTCGAATCTCAAGGGCAATTTCGCGACGGCGAAGGGCATCCGCAAGATCGACGACTACACGGTCGAATTCGACACCGACGGCGTCGACCCGATCTTCCCGGACCAGCTCACGACATGGGGCATCATGTCGAAGGCGTGGGCCGAGAAGAACAACGCGACCGTCGCCGCCGACATCACGAAGAGCGAGGAGAGCTTCGCCACGCGCAACGCGAACGGGACAGGGCCGTTCGTGCTGAAGTCGCGCGAGCCCGACGTGAAGACGGTGCTGGCCGCGAACCCGAACTGGTGGGACAAGCCCAAGCACAATGTCGACGAGGCGACGTTCTTCCGTATCGGCAACGACGCCACGCGCGTGGCGGCACTGCTGTCGGGCGAAGTCGACTTCGTCTACACCGTGCCGCCGCAGGATCAGGACCGGCTGTCGCGCACAGCGGGCCTCAAGCTCGTGCAGGGGCCGGAGTTGCGCATCATCTACCTGTCCTTCGACCAGCTGCGCGACGAACTGACGGACTCTCCCGTCAAGGGCAAGAACCCGTTCAAGGACAAGCGCGTACGCCAGGCCTTCTACCAGGCGATCGACGTCGAGGCATTGAAGTCGCGTGTGATGCGCAACCAGTCGGTGCCCACGGGCTCGCTCGTGGCGCCGGGCGTCAACGGCTACGTGCCGGAACTGGGCAAGCGCGCCGCTCCCTTCGATCCCGAAGCCGCCCGCAAGTTGCTGGCCGAGGCGGGCTATCCGCAGGGATTCGAGGTGACGCTCGACTGCCCCAACGACCGCTACGTCAACGACGAGGCGATCTGCACGGCTGTCGTGGCGATGCTCGCGCGCGCGGGCATGAAGGTGAACCTGAACGCCCAGACGCGCGCGCGCTTCTTTGCCAAAGTGAACACACCGGGGTTCAACACGTCGTTCTATCTGCTGGGTTGGACGCCGGCGACCTACGATGCGCACAACGTGATGATCAGCCTGATGCACAGCCGCGACGCGGCGCGCAGCCGCGGCCAGTTCAACAACGGCGGCTACGCGAACCCCGAGGTCGACAAGCTGACCGATCTCGTCGCGCAGGAGATCGACAAGACCAAGCGGCAGGAATACATCACGCGCGCGTTCAAGCTGCTTGCCGACGATTTCGGCTACATCCCGCTGCACCAGCAGACGATCGTGTGGGCGATGAAGCAGAACGTCGATGTCGTCCAGACGCCCGACAACTACTTCTTCCTGCGCAACGTGAACGTAAAATAGCCGACGCGAAGTCGCGACGACTGCCGTCGGGCGGCGCTCCTCTCGGGGCGCCGCCCTTTTCTTTTGTCAGCCGATATCCGCCGCGCGCACGCGCTGGGCGGGCAGGCGCAGCACGGCGCGCGTGCCACGTCCGGGCGTGCTGTCGAGCGTGAGGCCGCCTTCGTGCAGGCGCGCGAGGCCGAGCGCGATCGCAAGACCGAGACCCGTGCCCGGCACGTCGCGCGCCGGGTTGCCGACGCGCGCGCGTTCGAAGGGCGTGAACACGCGGGCAAGCGCGTCGGGCTCGATGCCCATGCCGTTGTCGGCAACGGCGATGGCCGCGCCGCCGCCCGTCTCGCGCATGATCTCGACCGTGATGCGCCCACCTTCCTGCGTGTATTTGACCGCGTTGGAAAGCAGGTTCAGCAGGATCTGCAGCAGGGCCTTGCGGTCGGCGCGCGCCAGCAGGACGGGACCCGCCGGCACGGCGATCTCGATGTTGCGCCGGCGTGCCTCGCCGGCCACGAAGGCGACCGCGTGCTGGACGAGATCGCCCAGGTCGACGTCGCCCTCGCGCAGGTCGACGCGACCCGCCTCGATCTTGGAAAGGTCGAGCAGGTCGTCGATCAGCGCCAGCAGGTGCTCGCCGCTACGCTCGATGTCGCGCGCATATCCCTGCGCCTTGTCGGCCGGCTGGCCGCGCGGTTCGGCGAGCAGCGAGGCAAGCCCGATGATGGTGTTGAGGGGCGTGCGCAGCTCGTGGCTGGCGGTGGCAAGGAACATCGACTTGACCCGGTTGGCGTCTTCGGCGCTGCGCCGTTCGGCCACCAGCGCCACGATCGTCAGTACCGTCATCGCGAGCAGGACGACCAGAACGCCCACGAGCTGGAGCGAATTTCCCGCCCCGGTCTGGAAAAGTCCGACGCCCGCGACGGTGCCGGCACTCGCGACGATCGCGACGAGCGAGACGAGCGTCAGTGCCGCACGCAGCGACATGCGCAGCGCGATCCATGCGATGGGCACGACGAGAAGGAAGGGGAACGCCCAGCGGATCGCCGCACCCGGCGTGGCCGGCGTGACCGGCGCCACGGGCGAAAGGAACAGGGCCAGTGCCCCGGCCGCGACCGCCACCCACACGGCGACCTCGCGCGCGGCTAGCGGCTCCGCGGGTCCGCGCTGACCGGTTTCCAGACCCAGCCACAACAGGGCCGCGGCCGACAGGAACAGCGTGCCGCCGCTGTCCGACAGCCACCAGCCGACCCAGATCGCGTAGAACTCGGCGCCGTCGAACGGCTTGCCGAGCGTGAGTGCCGCGGCCCCGCCCAGCGCCGTCACCGCGGGGGCGACGAGCGTCGTCGAGACCAGGAAGGCGACCACGCCCGCGAAACTGTCGAACAGCCCGCGGCGCGGATGCCAGCGGCGCAGCAGGGCGGCCCCGATCAGCGGACCGGCGGCGTTGGTTGCCGCGATCGCCGCCGTTTCCGCGACCGGCGGATCGAACAGAACGTAGTTGGCGACGAACGCGCCGATATAGATGCCCGGTGCCGCCCCGATGCCACCCGCGATGGCTGCGACCATCGCCACGCTTGCCGGCAGCCAGATGGGCGAGGGGAAGACGCCGTACGCCGCGAAAAAGCGCGAGACGATCATTGCCAGCGCAAAATAGCAGGCGGCGACGGCGAGATTGGCAAGCACGCCCAGCGGCGTGCCGCCGGCCGCAAGGGCCGGCGGCAGCCACGGATTGGCGGGCGATTTCGTCTGCGTTGTCGGAGACATCGGCGGACCCGGACGCGCCGGTCAGGCCGTCGGCGTAAGGCGCGCGATCCACGCCGCGAAGGCGTCGAGCGTGCGCGCAAGGGCGGCGCGCGCCTTCTCGTCGACGAGATTGCCTTCGGCGTCGAAGGCCGCACCGGCGCCCGGCACCGACGTGTCGGCGCCCACGAGCTGCAGCATGCCCATGCCCGCGAGCACGGGGCGCATGACGACAAGGGCGCGCATCGCGCCACTGAGGCCCGGCGAGGCCCCGACGACCGCCACGGGCTTGCCCGCGCATGTCGCCTTGCCCGGCGGGCGCGACATCCAGTCGAGCGCGTTCTTCAGCACGCCCGGAATTCCGGAATTGTACTCCGGCGTGGCGATCAGGATGCCGTCGGCGGCCGCCACGGCGCCATGCAGGCGCGCGACGGCCTCCGGGTAGCCTTTTGCCTCGACGTCCTGGTTGAAAAGCGGCACGTCGGCAATGTCGTGGATATCGATCACGAGCGAGGCCGGCGCGTGCCGGCGCGCATGCTCGAGCAGCGCGCGGTTGAAGGATTTGGCCCGCAGGCTGCCGGGAATCGCCAAGATTCGGAACTGTTTGGCCATCGGTACTCCTTTGCCCGAACGACCCTAACCGAACGCTCTTGCGCCGAACAAGTGCAGGTCCTCGCCCGGGCACCCGAGCGGCGCGCGCGCGTCTGTTACAGAGCGGCGGCAGCCGTTACAGGATTCTCGGCCCGCTCGCGGCGTTTGTCTTTTTAAATCCAATGACTTTGCCCCCGCGATGTGCTGGCCAGCGTGTCGGACGGCGACAGGGTGCGTCCGGTCCAGCAGCGCCGCTAGCGCAGGTTTCCCTCGCCGACGATCCGGCCGTCCTCCATCCGTACGATCCGGTCGGCGAGATCGAGGATGCGCGGATCGTGCGTGACCATAAGCGTCGTGGCGCCGCGCGCGGTGCCGAGCTTTTTGAGGAGTTGCACGACCTGCATTCCGCTTTCGCGGTCGAGGGCCGCCGTCGGTTCGTCGGCCAGCACGACGGGCGGATTGCCGACGAGCGCGCGCGCGACGGCCACGCGCTGCTTCTGGCCGCCCGAAAGATTCGCAGGCAGGTAGCCCGCGCGCGTCGACAGCCCGACGAGATCGAGCAGGTGGCGCGCCGCTTCGCGCCCCCGCGCGGCCGCGGTCGGCCCGTGCACTTCCAGACCCAGACGGACGTTCTGCTCGGCCGTCAGGCTGTCGTGGAGATTGTGTGCCTGGAAGATGAAGCCGATCTCGCGCCGGCGGCGGACCAGTTCGCCCGCGTCTGCGCCCGCCAGTTCGCGGCCGAGCAGCTTCACGCTGCCGCCCTGGACGGCGCGCAGGCCGCCGACCAGCGTCAGCACGGTCGTTTTGCCGGAACCCGACGGTCCGACGAGCACCGTCAGCGTGCCGGGATCGAGCTGCAGGTCGACGTCGAACAGCGCCTGCTTGCGCGCCTCGCCGACGCCGAACCAGTGGTTCAGTCCCGCGACCGCGACGGGCGCCGGCGTCTCGTCCGCCATCTCAGAACAGCTCCGCCGGATCGGCGCGCGCCAGCCGGCGCGTGGCGACGAAGCCCGAGAGCACGCACATGGCCATCGTGCCGAAGAACAGGAGTGCCGCGCGCGCGAAGGTCATCGACACCGGCAGGCCCGTCGCCGCCGAGACGGCGGCGTAGAGCCCGAGTGCGGCAAGGATGCCCGGCACGAAGCCGAACGCGGCGAGGATCGCCGCTTCCTCGACGATGACGCCGATGAAATACGAGCCGGCATAACCGATCGCCTTCAGCGTCGCATACTCGCGGATGTGGTCGGCCACGTCGCTCGACAGCACCTGGTAGACGATGATGCCGCCCACCAGCGCGCCGATCACGATGCCGAAGCCGAAGACGAGACCCACGGGGCGCTGCGTGGTCTGGAAGCGCTGGTCGCGCGCGATCGTGTCGTCGAGCGTGCGGGGCGTGGCGTCGTCGGCCGGCAGTACGGCGGCGAGATCGGCGACCACGCGCGCGGCCGGCACGCCGGGTTCGGTGCGCACGAGGATGTAGTTGGGCGCACCGGCCTGTCGCTGGGGGAACAGGCGCAGGAAGGTCTGGTCGGAGACGACGAGGTAGCCGTCGGCCGCGAAGCCGCCGCCCACGACAGTCGTGCCGGCTATGTTGATCGTCCTGTTCTTCGCCTCGAACGAATAGGGTCTGCCGGCGTCGATCGCCGCGAACAGGCCGGGCGGGGGATTGCGCGTGCGCCGGTCGATGAGGGCCGTGTCGGCGCGCTTGAGTGCGTCGGCGTTGGGATCGCCTTCGAGAATCTTCAGCGTCGGCCGCGCCGGATCGACGCCGAAGACGTCGAGCGTGCGGATCGTGCCGTCGGGCTGCTTCCAGTCGAGCTTGCCGAAATAGAGCGGCGTGGCCGACGCCACGCCGGGCACGGCCAGCGCCTCGTACATGC
>JAYRKO010000544.1:0-2381 GCA_041905745.1 Tagaea sp.
TCGGCCGCCGCATTGCTGCCGAGGCCGGCATAGAGCCGCGCGAGCTCGACCGAATCCTGATACGCGGCCTGCGAATTGCCGGCGACGTTCGCGCCCGGATACATCGCCTGCAGTTTCGCGGCGAGCTGGGCGCGCGCGGAATCGGGCAGCGGTGCGGCGCGCGCGGCGAGGCCGCGATGCATCGTCTCGACGAGTGCGGGAAGGACCGCGGGCTGGCCTTCGCCGTAGGCGAGCCGGTCGCCCGACGGCAGGCCCAGCGCCAGATAGGGCCAGCCGCCGTCCTTGAAGGCGCAACGCGCCGCGAGAAGTTCGGGAAGACCGTCGATCGCGAGCGGTTCGGGCGCCGCGCATGTCGCGCGCGCGCCCAGCGAGCGCATCGGCCCGCTCGACGTCAGCGCACGCACGAAGAACGCCTCGCGCGCGCGCGCGTCGGCCGGCACGCCGCGCAGCGCGCCCAACTGCGCGACCGAGCCCGCCGTGCGGCTAGATTCGCCGCACGAGATGTCGAGGAACGGCGTTTCGCCGCGCGCCTGTCCGCGCCGCGGTTCGGCCCGGCAGGCCTGCCCGGCAAGGTCGCTTTCGGTTGCGACGGGTGCGGGCTGCTCGGCCATGCCCACGCAGCCGACGAGCGCCGCGCCGGCGAGAAGGGTCGCGAGGAGCGCGCCCGCGCGCACCCGTTCAGCCCGCGGGCGCCGGCGGCAGCCGACGGCGCGTGTAGTCGCAGATCATGTTGATGAGCGCCTTCAGCATCGGATCCTTGATGCCGTAGCCTTCGACCGCTTCGGGGCGCGGCAGCATGATGCGCGCCTGCCGGTCGGCCGCCGTTTCCCCGGGGGCAAGCCCGGCCTTGGCGCGCATGTCGAACGGCACGGTCGAGCGGATGTAATCCAGCAGCGACGTCAGCAGGCGCATCAGGTCCGGATCGAGGGTCATCATCTTCTGCGTCAGCTGCTGGCTGTTGATGACGATGCAGATCGTGTCCTCGCCCGCGACGGCCGTGGCCATGCGCTGGCCGCCGTCGAGGATGGCCATCTCGCCGAACAGCGCGCCGGGCCCAAGGCTCGCCACGATGATCGGCGCCTCGGTGCCCATCTTCAGGATCAGCACCTTGCCCTTCTCGACGAGGAACGCCTCGAGCCCCGGTTCGCCCTCCTTGAAAAGGACCTTTCCCTTGGGGAACGTGCGTTTGAACATGGCGGCCTAGAAATCTCCGCGGCGGATCTGGAACACGTCCGGGTTCGCCGGATCGCGGATGTACGAAATCTGCACGACCGGCGGGCCGGCGGGTTTCTGGCCTTCGGGAGCGGCCACGCCGCCCAGCACCAGGATCGTGCGCCTTCCCTGCGCGTCGTCGCCGCGGAAGGCGACGATGCTGCCGTCGGGCTGGGCGAGGTTGGTCGCGACCGTGTCGGCCTTGTAGCCGACGCCGGTCAGGTAGTTCTGCAGCATGCGCGCGACCTCGACGGCCGCCGCCGGCTGCAGCGCGTTGACCCCGCCGCCCCACGTCACCGTCACCTGCACGAGCTGCTTGGAGCGGTAGCCGATCACGTAGGCGACCTGCGCGGGCCCGCCGTTGGGCAGCAGGTCGGGCACCGTCGCAGCAAGGATCTGCGTGCGCTCGACGCCGTTCTCCGCGGTCTCGATCTTGTCGGGACCGATGTTGAAATCCTTGCGGATCGCCTGCCGGACCTGATCGGCCGTCATGCCGAAATTGGCCGACCGGAAGCCGGTCAGGCGGAACTCGGACGAAGCCTGCGGGGCCGCTGCCGGGGCGGGCTTGGGCGGAGTCTGCGCCATCGCTGCCGTCGCGACGCCGAGCGCGATCGCGGCCGCCAAAGCGCCCGGAAGAGCCGTTGACCTGAATCCGCGCATGATTTCCGCCTCGCCCCCGACTCAATTAGCGTCCTTCCCCGTGTTCCACAAGAATTAACGAATTCGGGATGCCCGCAACGTACGGAATGTATTGGCCGACTCGGGGCGTATCGGTAGTTTCGGCATTGGACGATGGCCGAATCGACTCGCCCCGCCCGGACGATCCTGTGCGCCCTTTTTCTGGGGCTCTGCGCGGTGAGTTCGCATGCCCAGACGGTGGTGCTGCCGCCGGCAGCCGAACCGCGCCTGCCCGGCCGGCCGCCGCCGGTGCCCGAGGCCGATCTCGACATCACGATTCCGGCCCAGCCGCGCACGAGCGAACCGCGCGCCGTCGACGAGCTGCGCTTCCCCATCGTCCGGATCACGATCGAAGGCGCCACGATCTACAGCCAGGCCGAGCTGTCGGCGTTCACGGCCCCGCTGATCGGCAGGACGCTGGGGCTTTCCGCGATCACGGCCGCGGCCGAAGCGATCGAGAACCGCTATCGCGCGGACGGCTACGTCCTGTC
>JAYRKO010000545.1:0-2379 GCA_041905745.1 Tagaea sp.
CCCTCGGACTTGATCCAGAGCTGGTGATCGCGGATCTGCGCCTGGACGGCGTCGGAAAGTTCCTCCGTCTGCGCCGCCATGTTGGCGCCCTGCGTATTCGCCCGCAGCATGTCGACGCCGTTGAGGTTCGCGCCGATGAGATTCGCATCGCGGAAATCGGCGCCGTCGATGATCGCACCGGAAAGATCGACGCCCTTCAGGTTCGCGCCGGCAAGATTGGCGCCCATGATGTTGGCGCCCTTGAGCGTCGCCGTCTCGAGATTGGCCCGCGCCATCGACGCCATTTCGAGATTGCAGCCCGCAAGCCGCGCGCCCGAGCAGTCCGCCTCGGTCAGGTTCGCCTTCGAAAGGTCGGCACCCTGCGCGTTCGCCTTGGCAAGGATCGCCTGCTCGAGATCGGACCCCTGCAGATCGGCTGAAACGAGCGCGATCCCGTCGCCGCGCCGCGACTGCATGAGCGTACCGCCGCGCAGGTCGGAGCCGCGAAGGTTGGCACCCCGCATGCGGCAGCCGCGCAGATAGGCGCCACGCAAATCGGCCTTGGAAAGGTTTGCAAGACTTAGATCGGCCCGATCGAAATTGACGGCGAACAGGTCCGCTTCCGAAAGATCGGCTCCGGCCAGAACGGCCCGGGACAGGTTCGCGCCCGGCATTTTCGCCTGACGCAGGTTTGCCCTGGAAAGCGAAATGCCGTGCATGTCGGCGAGCGTCAGGTTGGCGCGCACGCCACCGGGTTTCCGGTTTAGGAATTTTTCGTGATCCGAGAGGATCTTGACGATTTCCTGCGGTGAAAGCGGACCCGGCATAAATCTACTTTTTTTCAGAATTTCCTATTCGTTTCGCCACCTTATGTCAGCGCGGCGACCGGGGCAAGTCACGGCCCTTTCGTAGTCCTTTGCCGATCCCCATACCGCGCCCCTTCCGGATCGCCGCCGAACCGAATTTGCCGCGAACCGCGTCGATGGCCTTCTCCACGGCGACGTCCCGGGGGTCGTCGACCGGCTTGGCCGCCGCCCCGGCCCCGAAAAGGTCGGCCTGCGGGGCCTCTTCGCCGGGTTGGCCGAGTTCGGCCGCTCCGATGCCGATGAGGCGGTACTTGCGCCGGCGATCGGCGGCGACCTCGCGTGCGAGCAGCGGCTGGGCGGCGCGGTACAGGGTTTCGGCAAACTGGGTACCCGCCGACAACGTTGTCCGCCGCGTGATCAGACGGAAATCGGACGTTTTCAGCTTGAGGTGCACCGTCCGGCCGGCGAGATGATTACGCTTAAGCCGCTCGGCCACCTCCTCTGCCAGTGGCCAGAGTTCGGCTTCGAGATCGACGAGCCGGCCTAGGTCCGTATGGAATGTCGTCTCCGCCGAGATCGATTTTGCCGCCCGATCGGATTCGACCGTGCGATCGTCCCGTCCGTCCGCGATCGCCGCAAGCCACCGGCCGGTTTCGCCGTAGCGCATTGCCAGCGCCGCCTCGCCGGCGCGCTGCAAGTCGCGGATCGTCGGAAAACCGTCTTCGGCAAGACGCTGGGCAAGCTTTGGGCCGACCCCGGGCAGAATGCGCGGGACGCGCGCCGCAAGAAATGCCCGCGCTTCGGCCCGCCCTACGACGCCAAATCCGCGCGGCTTGTCGAGTTCCGAGGCAAGTTTGGCAAGGAGCTTGTTGAACGACAGGCCGATGGAGACGGTAATGCCGATCTCCGCTTCGATCCGCCGTGCGACCTTGGCCAGAACGAACGCCGGCGGCGCATGGTGCAGCGACTGCGTACCGGACAGATCGAGATACGCCTCGTCGAGCGATACGGCTTCGACGACCGGCGTGACGCTCTCGAAGATCGCCTGTACCTGCCGCGACACGCTGGCGTATTTCTCCATGTCGGGCCGGATCACCGTCGCGTGCGGGCAAAGCTGGAGCGCCTTGAACATCGGCATCGCCGAGCGTACGCCAAATGTTCGCGCGATATAGCACGCCGTCGACACGACGCCGCGCCGACCGCCGCCAACGATGGTCGGCTTGTCGGCAAGGGATGGATCGTCGCGCTTCTCGATCGACGCGTAGAACGCATCGCAATCGATGTGCGCGATCGAAAGCGCATCGATCTCCGGATGGCGCGCGAGACGCACCGAGCCGCAATGGCCGCAGCGCGGCGCCGCGGGATCGTCGATCCGCGTGAAACAGTCCCGGCAAAGCCCCCGGGCCATCGGCCCAACCCTGCCGGGACGCCGGTCAGCCCGCCAGCTTCGTCGGCCGGACGGACCGGCCGACGGCGGCAAGCCGTCGCTCGAGGCGCTGCATGAGGCTGTCCAGTTCGCGATGCTCGTCCGCATCGAGCGCGTAGCCGGGTGCGCGCAGATGCGCCGACTTGATCACGCCACGCCGACGGAGAA
>JAYRKO010000546.1:0-2372 GCA_041905745.1 Tagaea sp.
TGGTGGGCGCTGTAGGGCTCGAACCTACGACCCGCTGATTAAGAGTCAGCTGCTCTACCAACTGAGCTAAGCGCCCGCCGTTTCGCTGCGGCGAGGGCGGCGATATAGCAAAGCAGTCGGGGCTTGTCGATAGCGATTCTGTCCACAGATTCCGGGCTATCCGGCCGGGCCCTGCGCGACCCGGGCGGGCGCGTTCGGAGCCCGGTTTTGCTCGATTTTCATGGCCTCGACGAGCAGGTCGCGCACGATGGGGGCTGCCACGGCCGACCCGCCGCCGCCGTGCTCGACGATGCACGCGCACGCGAATCGCGGCGCCTCCAGCGGCCCGTATCCCACGAAGAGCGCGTGGTCGCGCTCGCGCCACGGGACCTGGTCGATCTTGCGCAGGCCCACGCGGCGTTCCTCTTCGGTGATGCGGCGGACCTGGGAGGTGCCGCTCTTGCCGCCGAAGGAATAGGCCGGGTCGGCGCTGCGCGCGCGGAAGGCCGTGCCGCGCGGGTCGTTGACGACCGCGCGCATGCCGCGCAGCACGAGCGCCAGGTGCGCCTGCGGCACGCCGACGGGCGGCGGGGCGGGAATGTTGCGCTCGCCCACGCGCCGCCCCTCGACGAAGTCGCGCGTCAGGTGGGGTACCACCGCGTAGCCGCCATTGGCGATGCGCGCGGTCATGGTGGCGAGCTGGAGGGGAGTGGCCAGCACGTAGCCCTGCCCGATCGCGGCCACCAGCGATTCGCCGCCCGCCCAGCCCTTGCCGGTGCGCGCCATCTTCCACGCGCGCGTGGGGATGAGGCCGCCGCGCTCGCCCGGCAGGTCGAGGGCGAGCGTGTGGCCGAGGCCGAAGCGCTTGGCCATGTCCGCGATGCGGTCGGGGCCGAGCCGGCGGCCCATCTCGTAGAAATAGACGTCGCAGGACTGCATCAGCGCCTCGACCATGTCCACCGGGCCGTGGCCGCCCTTCTTGTAGCAGTGGAAACGGTTGTCCCCGAGATCCATGTGGCCGGGGCAGTTGACTCGCATTTCGGGCTGCACGCCCAGTTCGAGGGCCGCGAGCGCCACGACCATCTTGTAGGTGGAACCCGGCGCGTACTGCCCGCCGACGGCCTTGTTGGTGAGGGGGGCGCGGTGGTTGTTGAGGAGCGCGCGCCACGACGCGCCCGAGATGCCGCGCGCGAACTCGTGCGGGTCGTAGCTGGGATGCGAGGCGAGCGTCAGCACCGCGCCGTTCGACACGTCGATCAGGACGGCGGCCGCACTCTCCTCCTTCGACAGCCGCTCGGACGCCAGCGACTGGAGATGCGCGTCGATGGTCAGCGCCAGGTCGATGCCCGGCTCGCCCTCGTTGCGCGACAGCTCGCGGATCGGCCGGCCCAGCGCGTTCACCTCGATCTGCGTGTTGCCGGCCCGGCCGCGCATGGCGAGGTCGTAGACGCGCTCCACCCCGTTGCGGCCCACGCGGAAATCGGGAAGTTCCAGCAGCGGGTCGCCGGTCAGGTCCTGCTCGGAGGGCGGCGCCACGTAGCCGATCATGTGGGCCATCTTGTCGCCGAACGGGTAGAAGCGCGTCGAGCCGACGTCGATCGTGATGCCCGGCAGGTCGGGGGCGTTGACCGCGATGCGGCTCACCTCGTCCCACGACAGGTTCTCCTTGA
Organism: Tagaea sp.; assembly: GCA_041905745.1. Lineage (GTDB taxonomy): Bacteria > Pseudomonadota > Alphaproteobacteria > CACIAM-22H2 > CACIAM-22H2 > Tagaea. The sequence goes on from JAYRKO010000546.1 coordinate 1,650, forward strand.
CCGTCACCGGCAGGAACTTGCGCTTGCGCGTGACCTCGCGCATCACGCGGCGGCGCTCGACCTCGGTGATCGGCACGATCTCGGAGAGCGCGTCGAGCGTGGCGGGCACGGAGCCGGTCTGCTCGGCCACCAGCACGACGCGGTAGTTGAGCTGGTTGTCGGCGAGCACGACGCCGAAGCGGTCGAGCACGCGCCCGCGCGGCGGGGCGAGAAGGCGCAGGTTGATGCGGTTCTCGTCGGCCATCGTGCGGTAGCGATCCGCCTCGACGACCTGCAGATAGTACATGCGCCCGCCCAGCACGCCGAGCAGCGCCACCTTGCCCGCGGCGAGCAGCACGAGGCGGCGCGTGAAGCTGCGCTGGCGGACGGGGTCGCGGCTCTGCAGCATCTTCAGCCGCCCGCAAGGAAGACGCGCTGCACGCGTCCGAAAACGGCCGTGGCGACGGGATAGAGCGCCACCGTCAGCGCGAGCTGGGTGAAGGCCGGCATCGCGTCGGGCAGCGCGCCCTTGAGGGCGAGGCCGAGGACGAGCGTGACGAGCTGGGCCGCCGCGGCGACGATGGCGAACGCCGCCCAGACGAGCCAGAACGCCTTGCCGCGGAAGACCTTGTGCTGCGCCACGATGGTGAAGTGGACGAGCAGCAGCACGAACGCGCCCGATCCCAGCGGCGCGCCGGAGAGGATGTCGTCGAAAAGCCCCGCGGCGAAGGCGCCCCAGGCCGG
>JAYRKO010000547.1:0-2361 GCA_041905745.1 Tagaea sp.
CGGACGGCCGACTTCGCGACCTCGACGTCGATGTTGTAGTGCTTGGCGACCATCGGGGCCGCCTCATCCGGCTTCTCGTGCATGAACTGGACGGCCTTGCGGCGTGCGCGGATCACGGCGCGGATGAAATCGCCCTTTTCGGCCGCCATGTTCGCCGTCGTCACGCCGATGACGTTGTCGAGCGGGGGCAGGATCTCGCTTGCCACGGCGACGGCACGGTACTTGTCCTTGAATTTGGACCACAGCGGTTCGGCGAGTGGTGCGACGGTGATCATGCCGGTTTCGAGCGCGGCGACGCCTTCGCCGAACCCGCCCGTGCGGACGAGCTCCGCGTCGTTCGGCTGCAGTCCGGCCTGCGAGAGCAGCAGCATCGCCAGACCCTGACTGGTGGAGCGCGGGTTCGTGTAGCCGATCTTCGCGCCCTTCAGGTCCTTGATCGTCTTGATCGGGGAGTCGGGTTTGACCGCCCAGACGAACTCGGCCACGGTCAGGACGTTGTCCGAGATGATCTTCAGATCGGCACCCTGCTGGATCGCGGCAACCACGACGCCCGGATTGACCTCGCCGAACGGCACGCCGCCGGCCAGCATGTTGCGCAGCGACGTTCCGCCGCCGGCGGACGTGATGATGCCGGTGACGTTGATGCCCTCGGCCTTGAAAAGACCGAGTTCGGTCGCGACGGCATAGGGCATCCCGTTGGCCGAAACGCCGAAATTTCCGACCGCGATCTGCTGGGCGCCGGCCGGCGAACCTGTCTGCAGCACGACGGCAGCCAGCGCCGCCGCCACCAGATGGGTGAGCTTCGTCGATTTCATGGCGTTCCTCCGTTCCTTCATTTTAGCGGTTGAGGCGCTTCACGTCGCCTTTGGAATCTGCCGGAGCAGGGTCGAGGACATCGAGCGCGAATACTCCGGAGCCACGCGCGCGTCGATCACGCAGACCGCACCAGCCTTGGTGCGCGCCACCGCGACTTCGATGGCGTTCTTGAGTTCGGCGGGAGACGAGACCGGACCGAAACCTTCCGCGCCCTGCGCCCGGCCGAGCATGGCGAGATCGTTCGCCGGATTGCTCATGCGCAGACCGATCGACCTGTTCTCGATCGGCCGGCCCCGGATGCGGGCGACGCGCTCCTGATGGAGTTCGTCGTTGAAGAAGGACTCGTTGTTCGAAACGATCACGAGAAGCGGAATTCGGTAGTGGACTGCGGTCCACAGAGCCGTCACGCCCATCAGGAAATCGCCGTCGCCGAGGACGGCGACCGGCAACCGGTCGCCGCCCCGCAGGGCCAGTGCGGCGCCGACGGCCATCCCCGGGCCCGATCCGATGCCGCCGCCGCCGTCGAACCCGACATAGTCGAGCGGATCGGCGAAGCGGCAGCAGTCGCCGGGCCAACCGAGCGGCAGGCGGATATAGGACGGATTGTGGGCCGCCAGCGTATCGGTCGTCACGCGTGCAAGCGCCTGGACGGAAATGCGCCCGTCGACGACGTCGGGACCCGAAGGCGCCGCGGCGCGGGGCGCGAGCTTGGCTGCGGGCGGGGTCGTGTGGCCCTTCAGCGCGTCGAGCAGGCGCAGAACCAGTCGATCGGCGGAGGCCAGCATCGTCACGTCCGATACCGGCAGGGCCTGATAGTCCATGCTGTAGCCGTTGTGGATGTACTGGTCGACGGAGCAGTGGATGATCTTCGCGGCCGGCGGCTGCCCGCCGCACGACTGGCGCAGCGTGCCGCCGAGGTCGACCCAGTCCAGTGCCAGGACCGCATCGGCGTCGCGCACCAGTTCGCCGGCTTCCGGCGAGACGAACAGGCCCGGCGGATGACGATGCAGCGGGTGGGCGGTCGGGAAGGTGGCGCCCGTCTTCAGGTCCGTGATGACGCTGGCGCCCAGCGTTTCGGCAAGGCGCACGCGCGCGTCCCAGTCCTCGCGGCGGCGCGAGACGCGGCCCATCAGGATGACCGGCCGCTTGGCGCGTTTGAGGATCTCGACCGCCTCGGCGAGTTGGCCGGGCGCCGGCTCGGCAGGCTCGGGCGGACGGAAACGCGTCAGATCGGGCAGATCGATCCCGGCTTCGAGCGGCGTCTCCTGCGTGGTGGCGTCGAGGCAGACGAATGTGGGGCCCTTGGGTTCGGTCGTCGCGATCTGGTAGGCGCGCACGAGCGATTCGAGCGCGGCCGGAACCGACGCCGGCTGGTTGTCCCATTTCGTATAGCCGCGGACGAGCGCGCCGAGGTCGCTTGCCGTGTGGATCCAGTCGACCCACGGGCGGCGATGCGCGGCGTCCATCGGCCCGACGGCGCCGATCAGCAGCATCGGGACGCGGTCGCACCAGGCGTTGAAGATCGCCATCGTGCCGTGCATGAGG
>JAYRKO010000548.1:0-2360 GCA_041905745.1 Tagaea sp.
GCGCCCCAGCCGATCCCGTCGCCGGTATTGCCGGCATGGCCGAAATAGAGCGCATCGGCCATCTCGGGGATGTGGCGGGCGACCATGTCCCTGTTCCCGCCGAACCCGTTGCAGGCGAGGAGCAGCGCGCGGCAGGCGATGTCTTCGTGCGTTCCGTCGGGCCGTTCGATCCGTACGCCGGCGGCGCTGCCGTCGCCGGCGGCGAAGACGGCCGTCGCGCGCGCCGGCGCCAGCACAGGAATGTCGGCCCGGGTCGCGGCCTGCGAAAGGAACGCGATCAATTCCGCGCCCGTCCGCTTGGGTGTGCCGTGCATGCGCAGGGCCGAGTGGCCGGGATAGAGGAAACCCTCGACGAGTTCGAAGGGAACGCCGTGCTTTTCGGCCAGCCAATCCACCGTCGGCCCAATCGACCGCGCGAGCGCCTCGACCAGATCGGGTGCGGCTTCGCCGTGCGCCTTGCGCTGGATGTCGGCGGCGAAAAGTGCCGGATCGTCGGCGATGGCGCGCTTGCGCTGCATCGCGGTCCCGGCGGCGGGAACAAGGCCGGACGACAATGCGGTCGAGCCTTGGGGAACCGCGTCGCGCTCGACCATCGCGCATTCGACGCCGTCGTCGCGGCAGGCGAGGGCGGCGACATGGCCGGCCGCCCCGGCGCCGACGATCAGGACAGGGACGTCCGCCTCGAAGCGCGCGGTGTCGGCCGGAAGGACGCTCACAGGCCGGCCGCGAATTCCGCGCAGGTCGCGACGGGCGAAACGGCCGAAAGCGAGGCGATTGCCGTGTCGTGCGTCTCGCGCTTGAAGGCGGCGCAGCCGTCCGAAAGAAGGATCGTGCGGAAATCGCGCACATGCGCATCGCGCAGCGTGCTTGCCACGCCGCCGTTCGTCACGATGCCGCAGATCGCCAGCGTCTCGATGCCGGCCTTTCGCAGCACCCATTCGAGCCGCGTCATGTAGAAGGCCGAATAGGCGACCTTCTCGACCGACAGGTCCGCGGGTTTGAGCAGGTCGATCAAGTCGTGCCCCCAGCTTCCGGGCGCGAAGTCGCCTTTGGCGAGGAAGGGGCGGAGCTTCTTCAGGTGCGCGCTGACGAACGGCTCGCCGCCCTTGCCGGGCACGAGCGTGAAATGCGTCGAGACGATCCAGCCGCCCTTCGCGCGCAGCGCATCCGCCACGGCCTTCACGCGCGCGGGCACGGCGGCAATTTCCGGGCTCGTCTGGCCCGCGCGGCCGTAGGCCCCGCGCGGATCGATGAAGTCGTTCTGCAGGTCGCAGATCAGCAGGGCGGTCGTCGCAGGATCGGTCATTTGCGGTTCACGATCAGGTTGCCGAAACGGTCGACGCGGGCCGAAAGGTCGGGCTCGACGACCGTCGTCGCGTCTGGCTGTTCGAGAATGGCGGGCCCTTGCACGACGGCATCGACCGGAAGGGCGAGCCGGTCGTAGATCGCGGTCGAATGCCATGCGCCGTCGAACCAGACCTCGCGCATGCCGGTGCGCGCCGCCTCGACGCTGCCGCCGGCGGGCGCCAGCCGGGCAAGGTCGATCTTGGGCCGGCGACCGACGACCGCGACCTTGAGCGTGAGCACGCGCGCGGGAATGCCGTCGAGCAGCCGGCCGAAGGCGGCCTTGTACGTGGCCTCGAACGCCTGCCGGATCGCGGCGGCGTCGGGCGAAAGGGACGCGAGCGGTACGGCGATCGTATGGGTCTGGCCCACATAGCTCATGTCGAGCTCGGCCTGCACCTCGACCGCTTCGAGCTTCACGCCGGAATCGGCGACGAGCTTGCGGCCTTCGGCGGCGTAGGCGTCGATCGATTTCGCCAGTGCTGCGGCGTCGAGCGCGTCCAGCGGCCGGTTGAGCGTGCGCACGAAATCGTGGCGCATGTCGGCGATGACGCAGCCCAGCGCCGAGGTGACGCCCGGATAGCGGGGAACGAGCGTCGAGCCGAGACCCGTCTCCTTCATCAACGCGCCGGCGTGCAGCGCGCCCGCTCCGCCGAACGGCATCAGCGCGAAGCGCTTGGGTTCGTGGCCGCGCTCGATGGAAACGAGGCGCAACGCGCCCGCCATGCGGCTGTTGGCGACGCGCACGATGGCTTCGGCTGCCGCTAGCGTGTCGAGGCCGAGCGGTGCGCCGACATGGACGTCGATCGCCTTCTTCGCGGCCGCGACGTCGAGCGCTGCGAGCTTGCCCCCGATGGGCTTGGCCGCATTGATCCGGCCCATGACGACATTGGCGTCCGTCACGGTGGGTCGCGTGGCGCCGCGCCCGTAGCAGACGGGGCCGGGATCGGAGCCCGCACTTTCCGGGCCGATCTGGAGGAGGCCGCCGCGATCGACCCACGCGATCGAGCCGCCGC
>JAYRKO010000549.1:0-2356 GCA_041905745.1 Tagaea sp.
CGATGGCCGAGCTCTATCCCCTTCCCGACGTGATTTCCCCGGTTTCACCGCGCGGCGGTGCGCCGGCCCGCGTCGAGCGCCGGGCGGAGCGCGAAACGCCGCCGCCGCCGCCCGCGCAAGCGGCACCGATCGCGCAGAACAACGCGGGCTACACGACGCCCACGCGCGGCAACAACGTCAATTTCGAGGCCTGATCCGTGACCCGGCCGGCGGCGTACTTAACCCGTTGGTAACAACCGCGCGGCAACCTCGGATGCACTGATGGCCGACGAAGCGCCTGCAACCGATCCCCGATCCGCCCTCCACGCCATCGACCGGCGTCTCGTCGAACTCTGGCGCGAGGGTTCGCGTTTCGTCGCGGGTTGGACGCTCGACAATCACGACCTGATCGTGGCGCTCGCACCCATCGCGCGCCTGCCGGAGCTTGCCGACGACGAGCCGGCGCTCTTGCGCGGCGATCCGCTCGACGCGCCGACGTTCATGAAGACGGCGCTGCGCGCGGGTCTCGAAACCGCGCGCATCCATGCCGGCGCGTGGTGGCACGCGGCGGCGATGAAATCCGCACTTGCGCAGAGCATCCAGCGCTACGCGATCCGCCGTTCGCATTTCCACGCGATGGGCCGCGTCGAAATCGACGGATTTGCCGACCTGCCGACGGCCGAGCAGATCGCCCAGCTCGCCACGCTTTCCTATTCGGTCAACGTCGCTGCGCACCGCTTCGCCGATCTCGGCACCGAAATCGATCTGGGGCGCAGCGCCACCGCGGCAGGCTTCCGGCTGTGGAACCGCCGGCAGGGCTATCGCGCGGACATCGACCTCTTCTGCCTGATTGCGCTGTCGCTCGCCGAAAACGGCCTCGCGCGCGCGCGCGACGAACGCAGCGCGCCGGTCGTCAAGGCGGCCTTCACGATCGCGGCGGGCTGGGAATTCTCGCTGCCGCGCGGCGGTCCCAGCCCCGTCATCCACAACGACGTCCTGGGCGAGGTGCGCGACTCGCTGCAGCGGCTGGTGGACGCGGCACTGCCGCGCCAGATCCTGATCGGTTCTTTCAACCGCCCGATGGTTGAAGGGCCGCCGCAGCCGGGGCACATCTACCGCAATCTCGACGCGCCGCGCTTCATGGGGCTCGCGCAGCGCCGGCTCCAGGATTTCGACAACGTGCTGCTGGGCGGCGAGAAGGTGTCGAGCCTCAAGCTCTATCTGACCGGCGACGAGATCGGTCCGGGCACGTTCGACATCAAGGCGTTCCGCTACCCGATGCGCACGGACGAATCGATGGACGCCTTCAACGTGAAGCTCAACATCCACCGGCCCGACCAGACGCCGTTCTTCTTCGGCCTGCAGCACCGCGACCTGAAGGACGTGGCGCCCGCGCATGCCTATTACGGCGACGAAGTGGCGCGCGAGTTCGTCCTCAAGAACTAGCCGGCCGCGCGTTCGCGCGCCCGCTTGACCAGCCGCACCAGTTCGACGCGGGCCCCTTCCGAATCGGCGACGGTCTTGTCGAAGCGCAGCCGGGCGGTTTCGCCGCGCGCCTGTTCGCGCAGATCGAAGCCTTCGGGATCGACGCCGGTCATCGTCCAGTCGCCCGCCGCGCGTCCGGCCAGCACGCGCGCATAAAGGTCGATCGCGTCGGCATGGTCGGCATTCATGTGGGCGACAACGTCCGCTTCGCCGGCGGCAAGCGCCGCCGCCGCGCCGGCATCGAAGGCGAAGGCGTCGAACCAGCGGATCCGTCCGAACCCGGCGACGAGATGCGCGCGGCCCGGCTCGACCGTCCAGAACGCGAAATCCTTGAAGCCGGCGTACATCCGCGCACCCGGGAAGCGGGCGAGATAGCGCTCGGCCAGCAGCGGGTCGTCGGTCCGGCGCGCCGTGCCCTGCAGGCTGACGCGCGGGCCCGTCAGCGGCTCGGCAAGGCCGGCCGTGCCGTCGAACAGCAGCGAGCAGCGCGGGTCCTCGAGCAGGTCCTTCGTGTGGTCGGCCAGCGTCGAGATCAGCAGGATCGGGCGGGCGTCGTGGGCGAAGGCGACCTGGACGAGGCTTGCGTAGGGGGCGCCCGCTTCGGGCGTGTCCGCGCGCGCGAGGGCGGCCAGAACCGCCCGGTCGCAGCCGCGCACCACGTCGCGCGCCATCGCAAGCGCGTCGGGCTCCTTCGTTTCGGCGGGCGTCGACATGGCCGGGAAACTCCTTATTATTCGCGGCCGTCGGGCCCGTCTGCCGTGCCCGGAATTGGGCAAACCGCCGCCCCAATTGGGCCGCATTCGCGGGCCAGATTGGCGTCAAGGCGCGCTTCGCGCAATTCCCGATTGGAACGGCATACGGTCCTGCACATGGCCCTCTCGCTGAAGTCTCC
>JAYRKO010000550.1:0-2356 GCA_041905745.1 Tagaea sp.
CGCCCTAGGTTCCCGCCCGCAAAGTGAGCCCGTAGCTCAATCGGTAGAGCACGACACTTTTAATGTTGGGGTTCCGGGTTCGAGTCCCGGCGGGCTCACCAGATTTTCCCTATAACCCGGCGACCGCCACGCGCCGCCTCAGGCGGCAGTACGTTTCAGCGCGACGCGTACGAGCTTCTGGTCTTTGGCAAGCATGAACGTGCCGGCGAGTTCGCCGGACGGCTTCGCGAGCAGGCGCACGCCGTTGCCGCCCGCCTTCCAGCTTTCCGGGTCCTCGACGAGCGCCTCACCGGCATTGCCCCAGACGATGCGCAGCGGGGACTTGCGGCCGTCAGCGCCGACCCATTGCGCGCGAAGGCCGCCGCCGGCCTTTTCGACCGTCATCGCGCGTTCGCCGTAGCCTTCGAGCTGTCCCTTCCATTCGCCCGCAAGCCAGTCGACGTCGCGAACGCCGGGCGCGGGGACGTCCTCCTTCGCGAGATCTTCGAGGAACGCCTTGCCCCAATTCGCCCAACCGCGCTGCTCGCTCGACCACGCGCGCTTGATAACGCCGCGCTTGTCGATGAGCCACGACGACGGGTAGAGCGCAAGGCCCATGTCGCTGTAGCAGTGGCGGCGTTCGCCGGTGAGCAGGCTGATGAACTGGTCCTGGCGCGACGTGTTCGACGAATCGTAGAGCGAGACGTTCACGTCGATCGACGCGAGCCACTTGCGCGTTCTTTCGACGCGCTCGAGCCCGTTCAAGAACAGGAAATGCACGTCCGTGCGGCCGTCGAACTGCTTCTGGAGTTCGGCCAGTTCGGGAATTTCCTTGCGGCAGGGCGGGCACCACGACCCGAACCAGTGCATGAACACGACCTGGCCACGCCAGTCGGCCGTCGACACGAGGCGCTTCTCGGCATTGATCGCGCAGAAATCGACGAGCGGCGCCCCGACGGCGAAGCGTCGGGCTGGAAGCGCCTGTGCGGCGGCCGGCGCCAGCCGGCAGGCGGCCGCACCGCCCAGAAACATCGCGCCGAGAAAGCGTCGTCGGTTCCACCCGAAGCGTCCTGGCATCGTCGGTCTCCGATCAGTAGATCAGGTCGTCCTCTCCGCCCGCACCGCCCTTCGACAGGACGATCTCGTCCTTCGCGGCGAGTTCCTTGGCGACGTTGACCATCGCGGTCTGCGCCTCGGCCACGTCCTTGCCGCGCACGGGACCCAGCGCCTCGATTTCCTCGCGCAACATCTTGCCCGCGCGCTCGGACATGTTCGAGAAGAACAGGTCGCGCACCTGTTCGTTGGCGCCCTTCATCGCGATGGCGAGCTTGCCCTTGTCAACCGCGCGCAGCAGCGTCTGCACGCCGCCGGGGTCGAGGCGCCCGAGATCTTCGAACTTGAACATCAGCGCCTTGATCTTCTCGGCGCTGTCGCGGTTTCGTTCTTCCAGTGCGGTCGTGAAGCGCGCCTCGGTCTGGCGGTCGAGCGAGTTGAAGATTTCCGCCATCATCTCGTGCGTGTCCTTGCGGCTGGTCTTGGCAAGGTTCGTCATGAATTCGTTGCGCAGCACGCGCTCGACGTCGTCGAGCACTTCCTTCTGTACCGTCTCCATGCGCAGCATGCGCATGACGACTTCCATCGCGAAGGCCTCGGGCAGCGTGCCCAGCACGCGCGCCGAATGGTCCGAGCGGATCTTCGAGAGCACGACCGCGACGGTCTGCGGATATTCGTTCTTGAGGTAGTTGGCGAGGACCGCTTCGTTGACGTTGCCGAGCTTGTCCCACATCGTGCGGCCGGCGGGGCCGCGGATGTCGTCCATGATGCCGGCGAGACGGTTCTTGTCGAGGATCTTGCCGAGCAGCCGTTCGGTCGAATCGAACGAGCCGACAAGCGAGCCCGTCGCGGAGATCTGGTCGGCGAATTCGACGATCAGGCGTTCGATGATCGACGAGTTGACGTTGCCGAGGCCGGCCATCGACTGCGAGATCTCCTTGATCTCGTCGTCGGTCATCAGCGCGAACAGCTTGGTGGCGACTTCCTCGCCCAGCGAGAGCAGCAGGATCGAGGCTTTATCCTTGCCGCTCAGCGTCCTGTAATCGTCGCGTACGCGCATGGGCCGGATCCGTCGGGACGACCGGTGCGTCGGCGCGGGAGGCGCTTCCGGACAGGCGGATTCGGAGATTAACACGGTTTTCCCGGGCTTGGTACGCCGGCGGGGGCAGGGCCCCAGCCGTAGCCTCCCGCCTTGGCTCCCCCGCCTTAGCTGTTGTACCGGCGGCCCCCGGCCTGTATTGACGGCGACGTCAAACAGGTCGGGCTTGTTCCTGATGGCCCTTTCCGGCGCCTTCCGCGGATTTCTCCCTGAACCGATTTGATG
>JAYRKO010000551.1:0-2354 GCA_041905745.1 Tagaea sp.
GCCTCGGCGTCGGGATTGTAATTTGTGTTGGTGTTGACGTCGTAGGTGAAGGCGTTGCCTTCGCGGTCGACGACGAACTCGATGCCCGCGATGCCGATGTCGTTGGCCGCGAGGAACCGCTCGTAGCGCTTCACCAGCGGATGGCGGAAGCCCTCGACGATGCGGAAGCGCTCGCTCGGTGCCACGGCCGGGCACGCGGCGCCGGCGAGATCGACCTGGCACTGGTCGGCCGGGCACAGCTCGAAGCCCGCCGAGGTATCGACGCGCACGGCGTAGAGGAACTTGCCGCCCACGAACTCGACGCGCGTGATGAACGGCTCCGGCGCCTGGACATAGCGCTGGACGAGCCACGTGCCGTCGACGGGACCCACGGCCTCGTCCTCGGCGAGATATTCCTTCAGCGCCGCGGCGCTGAGGATGAGCTTCACGCCCAGCCCCTTGCCCGCGCGGTTGTGCTTCACGATGACGGGGAAGCCCAGCGTCTCGGCCGCCGCGGCGATGTGCTTCTTGCCGATCGCGGCGATCGTGTCGGGCACGGCGATGTCGAACTTGGCCAGCGCCTGGTACTGCGCGACCTTGCTCACCTCCAGCGCCAGCGCGCGCCGTCCGTTGACGACCGGGCGTTCGTGCCGGTGCAGCCATTCCAGCACGTGGCCGGTGTACTCGGCCGCATAGCGGTGGTCGCGCGTGTGCGAGGAGGCGCTCATGCGGTTGTAGAAGACGCCCGCCGGGGGCTCGGTGCGCAAGTCGAGCGCGCCCTCGTCGAGGAACCATTCGCGATAGGGCGTGCCGCGCCGTTCGAAGGCCGCGCGCAGCGGCTCGACCCAGGCGTCGTTCTCGTGGATGACGTGGACATGGCTCATGGTCGTCGCTCCTCAGATGTTCGCCGGGCCGCGCGCCAATGCGCGTGCCGCGCGTTCGGCCTGCTGCAGGTCGCGGAAGCGGCGGCCGTCGATCTTCCAGTAGGGGTTCGCGGCGGCGGCGAAGCGGAAGCCGCCCCGTTCGGCGAGCGCAAGGCCCGCGGCATCGCCGTCGATCTCGATCACATAGGCTCCGTCGTTCATGGTCGTGCACCTTTCCGCGCGCGCCGCCGCAAGGGGCCGCGCGCCGTTGTCGTTCCGGTTCCGGGAAAACGCGTCCTGCTTCAGGCGCGTCGACAACAGGGGTGCATTCGCTTCGTCGGCATGTCGCTCTCCGTCCTTCGAGCCCACGACATCCGTCGTGGCGCTTTAGCGCTTGGTGACGCGGGCGCAAGCTGCTCCTTCAAATCCCGCGGCCGGCGGGAATGCCGCCGACGGACGAAATCTGGCCGGACCGGAGCGGACCGGCAATCGAGGATTTCTCGTGTCGCCGGTTAGATTTTCTTAGGCTAGCGGTGGCGCGGGTCGAGCGCGTCGCGCAGGCCGTCGCCCAGCAGGTTGAAGGCGAGCACGACCAGGAAGATCGCCGCCCCCGGGAAAAGCGCCATCCACGGCGCCTGCCCGAGGAAACGCTGGGCCGTGTTCAGCATCGAGCCCCAGCTGGGCAGCGGCGGCTGCTGGCCGAGGCCGAGGAAGGACAGGCTCGCCTCCGCGATGATCGCCGCGGCGACGGCGAGCGTGGCCTGCACCATGATCGGCGGCAGGATGTTGGGCAGCAGGTGGCGCACCGCGATGCGCCAGCGCGGATTGCCCACCGCGCGGGCCGCTTCGACGTAGTCCTCGACCGCGGCGTTGAGCGTCGCCCCGCGCGTGAGCCTGATGAAGGCCGGCGTGGCCGAGATGCCGATGGCGATCATCGCGTTGGTCAGGTTCGGCCCCAGGAACGCGGCAAGTGCGATCGCCAGGATCAGGAAGGGACAGGCGAGCATCGCGTCGGCGATGCGGCTGATGACCGCGTCGATCCAGCCGCCCACGAAGCCCGCGAGCAGGCCAAGCGGCAGCCCGACCGCGATCGAGATCGCGACGGAAACGACGCCGGCCGACAGCGAGGCGCGCGCGCCGAAGATCACGCGCGCGAGCATGTCGCGCCCGTTCTCGTCCGTGCCGAACCAGTGGGCCGCACTCGGCGCCTTGCGGATCGCGCCCCAGTCGGTCGCGACGGGGTCGTAGGGCACGGCGAGCGGGGCCAGCACCGCGAGCAGCACGAACGCCAGCACGACACAAAGGCCGAATACCGCAGCCGGCCGGCGCAGGAGACGCCGGACCGCGCGCCGACCGGGACTGTCGGTGGCCGCGCTCATTCCTGGCGCAGCCGCGGATTGATGAGGAAATAGGCCACGTCGGCCAGCAGGTTCAGCCCGACATAGGCCGTGGCCGTGACGAGCACCACGCCCTGCACGACCAGATAGTCGCGGTTGAACACCGCATCGACGA
>JAYRKO010000552.1:0-2340 GCA_041905745.1 Tagaea sp.
CCCACCTGCTCGACGATGCCGTCGTGCATGACGACGATGCGGTCGGCCATCGTCATCGCCTCGATCTGGTCGTGCGTGACGTAGACGGTCGTCGTCTTGAGGCGCTGGTGCAGCGCCTTGATCTCGGCGCGCATCGCCACGCGCAGCTTGGCGTCGAGGTTCGACAGCGGTTCGTCGAACAGGAACACCTGCGGGTCGCGCACGATTGCGCGGCCCATCGCCACGCGCTGGCGCTGGCCGCCGGAAAGCTGCTTCGGGTAGCGCTGGAGATAGGGCTTGAGGTTGAGGATCTCGGCCGCGCGCTGGACGCGGCTGTCGATCTCGGCCTTGTCGGCTTTGCGCAGCAGCAGCGAGAAGGCCATGTTGTCGTAGACCGTCATGTGCGGATAGAGCGCGTAGTTCTGGAACACCATCGCCACGTCGCGTTCCTTGGGCGGCAGGTCGTTGACCACACGCGCGCCGATCGCGATCTCGCCGCCCGAGATTTCCTCGAGCCCTGCGATCATGCGCAGCAGCGTGGACTTGCCGCAGCCCGACGGGCCCACCAGCACCACGAATTCGCCGTCCGCGATTTCCACATTGACGCCATGGATCACCGCCGTGGTGCCATACGCCTTCTTCACGTCTCGAATGGAGACTCCAGCCATACCCGTTTCCTCCCAGGATTCCACGCCTGCCACTGACGGTCAGGATCGGGACGGGCGGCGACGCTTCGTGGCGTCCCTGTTGCCGCACGTGGGCCCGACTGTAGTCGGTTCCGCGCGCGCGCATCAACCCAAAGAAATGCCCGGAAAATGGGCCGTTTCAGCCCCGGAACACGGCCGTGAGCTTGTTGCCGTCGAGGTCGCGGGCATAGGCGCCGTACCAGTCGGGCGCGTATTTGCGATAGCCCGGTGCCCCTTCGTCGCTGCCGCCGGCGGCAAGGCAGGCGGCGTGGAACGCGTCGACCGCTTCGCGGCTCTTGGCGCGAAACGCGACCATCGTGCCGTTGCCGGAGGTCGCGCGGTTGCCGTCGAACGGCGCGCCCACCCACAAGAACGCCTCGCCGCCTTCCGGCCCGAAGCCGCCGTGGCTGCCCAGCGGCACGATGCCGAGCGGGGCGAGGGCCGCCTTGTAGAACGCAAGCGCGCGTTCCTCTTCGTTCGTGCCGAGCGTCACGTAGTAGAGCATCGCGTTCGCCTCCCCTTGAAAAGAAGAAGGGCCGGGATCGCTCCCGGCCCTTCTGACCTCGTCGGACGAGGAAGAAAGCTCAGACGGCTTCCTTCAGGTCCTTCGCGGCGCGGAAGGCGATCTTCTTCGACGCCTTGATCTTGATGGCTTCGCCCGTCGCCGGGTTGCGGCCCATGCGCGCCGGGCGCTTGCGGACCTGGAAGATGCCGAGGCCCGGGACGCGGATCTTGGCGCCCTTCTTGAGGGCCTTGCCCAGGGCGGCGACGAAGCCGTCGAGCACTTCGACCGACTGCTTCTTGGAGATTTCGTGCTTCTCGGCGAGCTCGTAGGCGATCGCCTTCAGCGTCACAACTTCTTGCTTCTCGGCCATTTGCGGAAAGGCCTCCTCTTCGGGGTTTATCGGTCTTCGACGAGCCTCGCGTCGCGGGTGCGAAGACCCTCGTTGGCGGGACGTCGCGCGCGCTTCGGGAAAGTCCCGCCTGGCGTTCGCGCCGCCGCTCCCCGATCCGCCTCGAAGCGCCCTCGGGCGACTCGAATGCGACTCGGCTTGCGGTTGAGACTCGGTATGCCGCTTCGCCGGAATCTTGGCAAGAACGAAAATGTGAAAATGCCGATGGAATCGGCATTCCACGACGGTCGGTCGCAAAAAAGCGCGGAAAACCGCGGTTTTCCCGTATGCGTGCTCAGCTGATCGGGCGCGCGCAGCGCCGCCACGTCTCCGCCTGCGCAGCACCGTCGGGTCGGAAAAGCACCGCCGTTTCGCCCATCAAGCGCATCTCGACCTTCTTGCCGGCCTCGACGTCTTTGGCCGGCGCCACATAGTCAAATGTATGACGTGTGTAGTTGCCTTCGATCGAAACGCCCGCCGGCGTGACCATCTTCGGTCCGTCGATGGTGAGATGGCGCGCCCCGTTGGGCGAGCACCAGTTGCCGTCGATCGCATCGGCAAGCGCGCCGGAAACGCCGGCCGCCAGCATCAGGGACGCATAAACGAATACCCGCAATCCGCGCATCGCGAAGCCCTCCCCGGAATGGACGGGGACGATCTTCGCGCCGCGGACGGGCGGGCGTCTAGAAGTCGCGTGTTACGACTTCGCAGTTCTTGAAGACGTGGCCCGTCCCGTTCGTGACGTGGGCGGTCAGGCGGTTGAGGAACGTGCCGTGGCCCAC
>JAYRKO010000553.1:0-2331 GCA_041905745.1 Tagaea sp.
CCAGAACTCGTCGGGCAACGCGCTTGAGATCGCGCTGTCGTACGCCTCGGCCGTCGGCGGCGGCCGCGCAGGCGTCATCGAGACGACGTTCAAGGAAGAGTGCGAGACCGACCTGTTCGGCGAACAGGCCGTGCTGTGCGGCGGCCTGTGCGCGCTGATCGTGGCGGGCTACGAGACGCTGACGGAAGCCGGTTACGCACCCGAGATGGCGTATTTCGAGTGCCTGCACGAAGTGAAGCTCATCGTCGACCTCATCTACGAGGGCGGCATGGCGAACATGCGCTACTCGATCTCCAACACGGCCGAATACGGCGACTACACGCGCGGCTCGCGCGTCGTCACCGAGGAGACGAAGAAGGAGATGAAGCGCATCCTCGACGACATCCAGTCGGGCCGCTTCGCGCGCGACTGGGTGCTCGAGAACGCCGCCGGCCAGGCGAGCTTCAAGGCGATGCGCCGCCGCCACGCCGCGCACGACATCGAGAAGGTGGGCGAGAAGCTGCGCGCCATGATGCCGTGGATCGCCAAGAACAAGCTGGTCGACAAGGCGAAGAACTGAGTTCGGCCGAGGCCGAACTCATCCCCGGACTTGATCGGGGGATCTGCCAGCCGAAGAACGCGAAACCCCGCCGGGCAACCGGCGGGGTTTTTCGTTGGCGGGCGTTGCGGGCGATCCGGACCGCCTGCCTGCGCGCACAGGTTGAGTCCGGCCTTGTCGGGCATCGGATATTTCTATATTATCCTATCGAAGGACAGGAGGCCTGAAATTTTGCCGCGCCGTCACCTCAACCCGCGATTCAGGTTACAGGCTTTGAAAATCAAAGACTTAAATAGGTTACCGTTACCTGTCGTTCCCCACTCGCAAGCTTTGCGGTCGTGCCGGCAAAGGCTTGAATCGCAGGTGGAATCGGCGGTCTCGTGCGCGATTTACCGTCCTCTGGTAACCTTCCGGATTGAGCAACGGGTTGTTCGGTTATCCACAGGCCGCCGGCCGTCGTCGCGGCGGCACCCGTCGCTCGCCGCCGATCGCGCGAGGGGCCGTGCGCGCGGGCCGGCGGACGGGTTGCGGACGGTGCGCGGCGAGGGCCCGGAAGGGGCGTTCGCGCATCGGCCAAGACATGTCGACAAGGAGTACCGTTTGGGCTTAATTCCGCCCGAATATCCGCTCATTGGAAGGGAGTCGCTCCGCCGACTCCGCAATCGCTGAAAGGTTCGCAAGGTCTCGATGTTTTCCCGTCTTCTCGGAATGCTCTCCGCCGACATGGCGATCGATCTCGGCACGGCCAACACGCTCGTCTACGTGAAGGGCCGCGGCATCGTCCTGAACGAGCCTTCGGTCGTCGCCATCGCCGAGATCAAGGGCAAGAAACAGGTCCTCGCCGTGGGCGACGAAGCCAAGCTGATGCTCGGCCGCACGCCCGGCAACATCACCGCCATCCGTCCGCTGCGCGACGGCGTCATCGCCGATTTCGAAGTCGCGGAAGAGATGATCAAGCACTTCATCCGCAAGGTGCACAACCGCCGCTCGTTCGCTTCGCCGCAGGTGATCGTGTGCGTGCCGTCGGGCTCGACGGCCGTCGAACGCCGCGCGATCCAGGAGTCCGCCGAAAGTGCGGGTGCACGCCGCGTGTTCCTCATCGAGGAACCGATGGCCGCCGCGATCGGCGCCGGCCTGCCGGTGACCGAGCCCACGGGCTCGATGGTCGTCGACATCGGCGGCGGCACGACCGAGGTCGCCGTGCTGTCGCTGGGCGGCATCGTCTATTCGAAGTCGGTCCGCGTGGGCGGCGACAAGATGGACGAGGCGATCATCGCCTACATCCGCCGCAACCATAACCTTCTCGTCGGCGAATCCTCGTCGGAGCGCATCAAGAAGGAAATCGGCTCGGCCTGCCCGCCCGACGAGGGCGAGGGCCGCATGATGGAGATCAAGGGCCGCGACCTGATGAACGGCGTGCCGAAGGAACTCATCATCTCCGAACGCCAGATCGCCGAGAGCCTGTCCGAGCCCGTGAGCCAGATCATCGAAGCGGTGAAGGTCGCCCTCGAGCACACCGCGCCCGAGCTGGCCGCCGACATCGTCGACAAGGGCATCGTGCTGACGGGCGGCGGCGCGCTTCTGGGCAATCTCGACTACGTGCTGCGGCACGCCACGGGCCTGCCCGTGTCGGTCGCCGACGACCCGCTCTCCTGCGTGGCGCTGGGCACCGGCCGGTGCCTGGAAGAGATGAAGACGCTGCGCAACGTGCTCATCACCATGTACTGAGGCGAACGGACCGCCCGTAACCCATGAAGCGCACCGGCCCCATGCTGAAGATCGCGGCACCCATG
>JAYRKO010000554.1:0-2328 GCA_041905745.1 Tagaea sp.
CGCGAAGGAAGGAAAAGAACTAGCGGAAGATGCCGAGCAGCGTGGAGGGCTGCTGGTTGGCCAGCGACAGCGACTGGACGCCGAGCTGGCGCTGCACTTCGCGGGCCTGCACCTCGGCCGCGGCCTTGCCGATGTCGGCATCGACCGTGGCGCCCAGCCCCTGCTGGATCGCGTCGACCTGCGCGTTGATGAAGTTGTTCTGCAGGCTGAGCGCGCGGGTGTTCGACGCGTTGTTCGACAGCGAGGTGTTGACCGACTGCGCGAAGGTGGTGAGCGAGGTCAGCGCCAGCGTGGCCTGCGAGGCCGAAGCGACCGACGAGGTGTTGAACGTCGTGAACGCCGCGTTCACCGAGGACTGGCTCGTCAGCGAGAAGGTCTGGGCGTTCGTGTCGACGAGGAACGTGCGCGCCGCGGACGCCGCCGACAGCAGGTTCACGCCGTTGTAGTTGGCCTGGCTGATGAAGTTCGAGATCTGCGTCGTCATCGCGTTGAAGTCGGCCGTGTAGATCGTGCGCTGGTTGGCCGAGATCGACCCGTCGGCGAGCTGCGTGACCTTCGCCTGCAGGTTCCCGATGAGGTTCGAGATGTTGGTGAGCGCCGCGTCGGTCACGGCACCCAAGCCCGAACCGTTCGTCAGCGACTGCTGGACCGACTGGTAGGCCTGGAGGTTGCCGCGGATGCCCTGCGCCACCGAGAAGGTCGAGGCGTCGTCCATCGCGTCGGCGACGCGATAGCCGGTCTGCACCTTCTTCGAGGCGGCGTTGAGCTGCGCGCCGGACGTCCGCAGGGAGGCTTGCGCCATCATCGCGCCGACGTTGGTATTGATCGAGGTGGACATGACAGGTCTCCAGGTTGGTTAATCCTCCTTCCGCAAAGTTTGTGCCGTCATGCCACTCGTTGTTTTTCAATAGGTTACGGGCAGGTCGATACACTCCGGGAAAATTTCTGCCGACTCGACCCTGCCCGTCTACAGTCCGGCCGGGAAATTCCTGCCGGGTTGCGGGCCCCCCGGCCGCAGCCTAAAACCGGCCGAAACCAGCCATTCCGGAGTCTCCATGTCGCCCGAAGAGATCGCCCAGACCACCGCTCGCATCCTGATCGAAACCCGGGCGATCCAGTTCAACGCGACGAAGCCCTATATCTTCGCCTCCGGCCTCGCGAGCCCGACCTACTGCAACTGCCGCAAGCTCATCAGCTTCCCGCGCGCGCGGCGCAAGCTGATGGACATGGCGATGGAGACCATCGAGCGCGCGGCCGGCTTCACCGGCATCGACGCGGTCGCCGGCGGCGAGACCGCCGGCATCCCTTACGCGGCCTGGATCGCCGAGCGGCTGGAACTGCCCATGCTCTACGTGCGCAAGAAGCCCAAGGGCTACGGCATGAACGCGCTCATCGAGGGCGACCTGCGCGAGGGGCAGAACGTGCTGCTGGTCGAGGATCTCGCGACCGACGGCAAGTCGAAGATGCATTTCGTCAACGGCCTGCGGCAGGCGGGCGCCAAGGTCGCGCATGCCTTCGTCGTGTTCCACTACGGCATCTTCCCCGACACGATCCCGGGCCTGAAGGCCGAGGGCGTGGACCTGCACGCGCTCGCCACGTGGTGGGACGTGCTGAAGGAGACCGAGCGGCAGAAGGCCTACAGCGCGTCCGATCTGGCCGAGGTGCGCAAGTTCCTCGAAGCGCCGGTCAAATGGTCGCTCGCCCACGGCGGCGGCGACGGCAGCAAGAAGGACGCGTAAGGCCGGCGATGCGCCGCGCCATCGCCGCCGCAGCGCTTCTCCTTCCCCTCCTCGCGGGGCCCGCCCCCTCGTCCGCGCAGGTCCGCGACACGCTGACCGTCGCGATCACGCAGTTCCCGGCCACGCTCCATCCGATGATCGACGCGATGGCGGCGAAATCCTACGTGCTGGGCATGGCACGCCGGCCGCTGACGACCTACGACAAGGACTGGAAGCTCGTCTGCCTCCTGTGCGTCGAGCTGCCGACCTTCGAGAACGGCGGCGCCAAGCGCGTGCCCCTGCCCGACGGCAAGGAAGGGGTCGAGGTCGTCTTCCGCATCGATCCGCGCGCCAAGTGGGGCGACGGCCGGCCCGTCTCGGCCGAGGACGCGATCCTCGCCTGGGACGTGGGCCGCCATCCGCGCACGGGCGTGGCCAGCGGCGAAGGCTATCGCCGCATCCTGAAAGTCGAGGCGCGCGACGCACGCACCGTCGCGTTCGTGCAGGACCGCGTGACCTTCGCGTACAACGACTTCAGCCAGTTCGATCCGCTGCCGGCACACGTCGAACGCCAGCGCTTCGAGGCCGACCCCGAGACCTACCGCCGGCG
>JAYRKO010000555.1:0-2326 GCA_041905745.1 Tagaea sp.
GCACGCGCGCGAGCGCGTCCTTGACGTCGTTGAGCGCGCGATCCACCTGCGTTTCGAGGCGGAATTCGATCGTCGTCGACGAATTCCCCTCGGTCACCGTCGAGGTGATGTGCTTGACGCCGGAAATGCCGGCGACCGCATCCTCGACCTTCTTGGTGACCTGCGTTTCCAGTTCCGAGGGTGCGGCACCCGCCTGCGTGACCGTGACGCTGACGAACGGCGCGTCGATGTTGGGAAAGCGCGTGATCGGCAGGTTGGCGAAACCGTAGAGCCCCAGGATCGTCAGCACGACGAACAGCACGATCGAGGGCAGCGGGTTGCGGATGGCCCAGGCGGAGACGGGGAACGCCATGGTCAGGGCGCCTTGTCGGCCGGGGCGCCGTTCGACAGCAGTGCGCGGACCGGGTCGCCCTCGCGCAGGAAGGCGGCCGCGCGCGCCACGACCAGCTGGTCGGGCGTAAGCCCGCTGCGGATTTCGACATGGCCGTCGGCGACGAGGCCGGTTGCAACCGGCTTCATGACGATCTTCGATCCCTCGACGACCTGCACGCTCGCCCCCTTGGGGCCGTAGACGACCGCACCGACGGGGACGGCCAGTGCCGTGCGCCGGGCGACCTCGATCGTGGCGCGCGCGAAGGCGCCCGTGCGCAGGGCCGCATCGCGCGGCAGCGCCACGCGCACCTTGCCCAGCCGCGTCGTGCGGTCGATCTCGGCGGGAACGAGGCGCACGCGCCCCTCGTATTCCGCGCGGCCGACGACCACGCGCGCGGGCTGCCCGACGACGAGCGTCACCACGCGCGTTTCCAGCATTTCGGCTTCCAGCTCGATTTCCCCGTCCGCCACGATGCGGAACAGCGGCTCGCCGCCCGCGACGGTCATCTGGCCGATGCGCGCGGTGCGCCGTGCGACGGTGCCGCCACGCGGGGCCTTCACCTCGCTGCGTTCGACGCGCACGAGAAGTTCGCGGCGCTGCGCTTCGGTCTGCGCCTTTTCGGCGATGGAAAACGCCAGCCCGTCGCGCGCGGCGGCAAGCCGCCCTTCGGCCGAGCGGGCGGCCGAGACGCGCTGTTCGAGCGTGGCTTCGGTCGCATTGCCCGAGGCGCGCAGCGCGCGCGCCCGGTCCAGCGCCTGCCGGGCCTCGAGGTTCGCGGCATCGGCCTGCACGATCTGCGCGCGGGCCTGCGAAATCGCGGCATCGGCGCGCGTCAGCGCCGCGGCATTCTGGGCGAGCTGGGCGTCCAGCAGGTCGCGCGACAGCCGCGCCAGCACCTGGCCCTGCCGCACCTCGTCGCCCTCCTCGACCAGCACGTCGGCGATGCGCACGCCGTCGTTCTCGGCCAATACGAGAACTTCTTCGCGCGGCACGAGCGTGCCGGTGGCCACGACCGTATCGACGAGTTCGCGCACCGCGCTCACGACGACCGACACGGCCGGCGGCGGGTTGCCGCGCGCGGCCCCGCCGGGTGCCGGCTGCGCGTGCGAAGGCGCTGCCAGCGCTGCGGCGAGGACGAAGACGACGGCGGAACGGCGGATCACGTGCGGGCTCCCTTGTTCGGCGCGAGACCGGCGCGCAGCTGGTTCATGAAGAAGCGGATGGCCGGGCGCGGATCGAACGCCGCCTCGACCGCGCGGCGCTGGACGATGCCGTCGAAGAAGGCCTGCATCGTCACCGCGCAGGCTTTCGCATCGACCCCCTTGCGGATCGAACCGTTGGCGATGCCGAGCTTCAGGATGTCGGCCACGCTGCCGGTGATGAAATCGTAGACATGCCGGTTGAGGCGGTTGATCGCGTCCGAGCGCGTCGCCTCGGCCGAGGTTTCGGTCCAGAAGCACAGGTCGGCGCGCGGGCGCTTCCACAGATGCTCGACGAGCATCGCTTCGAGCACGGCGAGTACGTCGCGCGCGCGCCGTGCCTCGGCGAAGCCTTCGGCGGCCCCGCTCAGATCGCGCTCGCACAGCCCCTCGATGATCGCGTCCTTCGAGGGGAAGTAGCGGTAGAGATTGCCCGCACTCATCTGCGCGGCGGCGCAGATCTGCTGCATCGATGCGCCGTGGAAGCCGTGGCGCACGAAGCAGGCCTTGGCGGCGTCGAGGATCTGGGTGCGCCGGTCGGCGCGCGATTGGGGGGCGAGACGGGGCATGGGTGCGCATAAAATGAACGTTCATTCACTTTGTCAAGCGCACTTTGCACATGGCTATCGCGCGGCTGTTGGCGGCCGCAAGACCGACAGGCGACGTAACCTATTTAAGCCATTGATTTGAAAGGGCGGTAACGTGAATCGAAGATGCGATCCGTTACCCGTTCCGGCAGGACTCGAGAAAGCGC
>JAYRKO010000556.1:0-2321 GCA_041905745.1 Tagaea sp.
GCTTCCCTCGCGGGCGGTTGCAAGGCCGGCAACGGGAAGAGGGGGGTTGATCGTCGCATGTTGTCCCGGAATCTTGAGCAGAGCCTCCACCGCGCCTTGGCCCACGCCAACGAACGCCGCCACGAGTACGCGACGCTCGAACATCTCCTTCTGGCGCTCACCGAAGATCAGGATGCCGTCGCCGTGCTGCGCGCGTGCGGCGTCGATCTCGACAAGCTGCGCCGCGACCTCGGCCAGTATCTCGACAACGAACTTGCCGGCCTCGTCACCTCGCGCGGCGGCGAGGCGAAGCCCACCGCCGGCTTCCAGCGCGTGCTGCAGCGCGCGGCGATCCACGTCCAGTCCTCGGGCCGCGAGGAAGTGACGGGTGCCAACGTGCTCGTCGCGATGTTCTCCGAACGCGAGAGCCACGCCGTGTACTTCCTGCAGGAGCAGGACATGTCGCGGCTCGACGCGGTCAACTACATCTCGCACGGCGTGGCCAAGGTGCCCGGCCGTTCCGAGCCGCGCCGCGTGCGCGGGGCGACGGAAGAGGAGCAGACCGGCCAGTCGAACGAGCGCGGCGAACGCCAGGCCGAACGCAGCACCGAGAAGCCGGGCGGCAAGAACAAGGAAGGCGCGCTCGCGGCCTATTGCGTCAATCTCAACAAGAAGGCCGCGCAGGGCAAGATCGATCCGCTGATCGGCCGCGAGCCGGAAGTCGAGCGCACGATCCAGATCCTGTGCCGCCGCTTCAAGAACAACCCGCTCTACGTGGGCGATCCGGGCGTGGGCAAGACGGCGATCGCCGAAGGCCTCGCGCGCAAGATCGTCAAGGGCGAGGTGCCCGAGGTGCTGCTCAACGCGGTCATCTACGCGATCGACATGGGCACGCTGCTCGCGGGCACGCGCTATCGCGGCGATTTCGAGGAGCGGCTGAAGGCCGTGTTGGCCGAGCTCGAGGCGCAGGAAAACGCCATCCTGTTCATCGACGAGATCCACACCGTCATCGGTGCGGGCGCCACGTCGGGCGGCTCGATGGATGCGTCCAACCTGCTGAAGCCCGCACTCGCCTCGGGCCAGCTGCGCTGCATCGGGTCGACGACGTACAAGGAATATCGCGGCTATTTCGAGAAGGACCGCGCGCTCGTGCGCCGCTTCCAGAAGATCGACGTCAACGAACCGTCGGTCGAGGATGCGATCAAGATCGTCGAGGGCATCAAGCCCTACTACGAGGAGCATCACAAGGTCCGCTACACGCGCGACGCGGTGAAGGCGGCGGTCGATCTCTCGGCCCGCTACATCAACGACCGCAAGCTGCCCGACAAGGCGATCGACGTGATCGACGAGGTGGGCGCGGCGCAGATGCTGCTGCCCGCAGGCAAGCGCAAGAAGACGATCAACGTGAAGGACGTCGAGGCGACGGTCGCGAAGATCGCGCGCATCCCCCCCAAATCGGTCTCGACCGACGACAAGGAAGTGCTGCAGAACCTCGAAAGCCAACTCAAGGGCGTCGTCTACGGCCAGGACAAGGCGATCGAGGCGCTGTGCGCGTCGATCAAGCTCGCGCGCGCGGGCCTGCGCGAACCGGAGAAGCCGATCGGCTCCTACCTGTTCTCCGGCCCCACGGGTGTGGGCAAGACGGAAGTCGCGCGCCAGCTTGCGATCTCTCTGGGCGTCGAACTGAAGCGCTTCGACATGTCCGAATACATGGAGCGCCACACCGTCTCGCGTCTCATCGGCGCGCCGCCGGGATATGTGGGCTTCGATCAGGGCGGCCTGCTGACCGACGCGATCGACCAGCATCCGCACTGCGTGCTGCTGCTCGACGAGATCGAAAAGGCGCACCCGGATCTCTACAACATCCTCCTGCAGGTCATGGACCACGGGAAGCTGACCGATCACAACGGCAAGAACGTCGACTTCCGCAACGTCATCCTCATCATGACGACGAACGCCGGTGCGGCCGAGCAGGCCAAGCCCGCGATCGGTTTCGGCAACGAGATGCGCACGGGCGAGGACGAGGAAGCGATCAAGCGGATGTTCACGCCGGAGTTCCGCAACCGCCTCGACGCCACGATCGGCTTCGCGCGGCTTTCGCCGGAGGTCATCCACAAGGTCGTCGACAAGTTCGTCGGCCAGCTCGAACGCCAGCTCGCCGACCGCCAGGTCGTGCTGTCGGTCTCCGACGAGGCGCGCACGTGGCTCGCCGAGAAGGGCTACGACGAGCTCTACGGCGCGCGTCCGCTCGGCCGCGTGATCCAGGAGAGCATCAAGAAGCCGCTCGCCGACGAGCTGCTGTTCGGCAAGCTCGCCAAGGGCGGCAAGGTGCGCGTGAAGGT
>JAYRKO010000020.1:0-12639 GCA_041905745.1 Tagaea sp.
TTCGGCGTCGTCGGCGGCTACGTCGCCGCGTCCGCCGCACTTTGCGACGCCGTGCGCGGCGTGGCGCCGGGCTTCATCTTCTCGACCTCGATGCCGCCCGTCGTGGCGGCCGGCGCGCTCGCCTCGATCCGCCACCTGCGCGCTTCGGGCGCCGAACGCGCGGCGCTGGCCGAACGCGCGGCCCGCCTCAAGCGGCTGCTCGGCGACGCCCGCCTGCCGGTGATGGCGTCGGCCACGCATATCGTGCCCGTCATGGTCGGCGACGCGCGCGCGTGCAAACGGGCGTCGGACGAGCTTCTCGAACGCCACCGCATCTACGTCCAGCCGATCAACTTCCCGACCGTCCCGCGCGGCACCGAACGGCTGCGCCTGACGGCCACCCCCTTCCACGACGACGCCCTGATGGACCGGCTGGTCGACGCGATGGTCGACGTCTGGGGGCGCCTCGAACTGAAGCGAGCAGCATGAGCAAACTCCGCACTTCGGCCGCCGCGCTCGTCGCGGCAGCGCTGACCCTTTCCGCCTGCTCGGGCGACGGGTCGCTCATCTTCGGCACGTCGTACCTCTCCTACTCCACGACGGTTCCGCGCGTGGCGGCGTCGGAAGGACCGGTGCCCGTCGCCGTCAGCGACGGCGCCCCCATGGCACCTGCGGCCGTCGTCGCGGCGATGAACGCGCTGCCCAACCTGTACAAGCTGAAATTCTCGGCCGATGCGAAGCCCGGCGCGAGCGGCTACCGGATCGCGCTGTCGTTCGACAAGAACGTCACCAATCCCTGCCTTAGCGACCAGACCGGCGCCTATCCCTGGCCGCAGACGCAGGGCAATGGCCACGTGGTCGCGGGTTTCTGCCGGTTCGGCGGCCTGATTTCGCGGACCGCCGGCGTCTTTCCGCAGCCGCAGGCGCCGAACGATCCGCGATTCGAGAAATTCCTGAGCGCGATAGTCAACGAACTGCTGCCGCATCTCGAACCCGACCGTATCGGCGGCTGCAGCCGACCCAACGTCAACGGCTGCTGAGGCCGCCCGTACTCCGGAACCATTAGACCCCGGCGCTGCGTTGCGGCATTCTGCCGCCTCGTCGAACAGGGGGAGTCTGATGGAGCCGAGAAGCGTCCGGACCGCCGAAGATGCGGCCGAACTGATCAAGTCGCGCAAGATCGACAACGTCAAGGTCGGCGTCTTCGACGCCGACGGGATCATGCGCGGCAAGTACATGTCGCGCGAGAAGTTCCTCTCCGCGCTTTCCGGCGGCTTCGGCTTCTGCGACGTCGTTCTCGGCTGGGACTCCAACGACCAGCTCTACGACAACGTCAAATACACGGGCTGGCACACCGCCTATCCCGACGCGCCCGTCCGCGTCCTGCCCGACACCTGCCGGCCGATCCCGTTCGAACCCTCGACGCTCCTTTTCCTCGCCGAGTTCGCCGACAAGGCCGAACCGGTCTGCCCGCGCGGCACGCTGCGCCGCGTGCTGAAGCGCGCTTCCGACATGGGCTTCTCCGTCATGTCGGCGGCGGAGTTCGAGTTCTTCGTCTTCGAGGAAACGCCCGATACCGTCCGCGCGAAGAACTACAAGGGGCTCAAGCCGATCACGCCGGGCTTTTTCGGCTATTCCATGCTGCGCAACTCGGTGCACGCCGAGTTCTACCACCACCTGCTCGACACCATGCGCGCGATGGATATCGCCGTGGAAGGCCTCCACACCGAAACGGGTGCGGGCGTGCTCGAGGCGGCGATCGGCGTGGACGAGGCGCTCGCCTCGGCCGACAAGGCGGCCCTCTTCAAGACGTACACGAAGATCCTCGCCCAGCGGCAGAACCGCATGGCCTGCTTCATGGCGAAATGGTCGCACGACTGGCCGGGCCAGAGCGGGCACCTGCACGTCTCGCTCAAGGACAAGAAGGGCAAGCCCGTCTTCCACGACCCGAAAAAGCCCCACGGCATCTCCGACACGATGCGCCATTTCATCGGCGGCCAGCAGATGCTGATGCCCGAGCTGCTCGCGATGGTCGCGTGCACGGTCAATTCCTATACGCGGCTCATTCCCGGCTACTGGGCGCCGACGGCGTCGATGTGGGGGATCGAGAACCGCACGACGTCGCTGCGCGTCATTCCGGGCTCGCCCAATTCGCAGCGCGTCGAGTATCGCGTCGCCGCGGCCGACATCAATCCCTACATCGCCTTTGCCGCCGCCATCGGCTCGGGCCTGTGGGGCATCGAGAACAAGATCGAGCCGACCAAGCACGTCGAAGGCAACGCCTACGCGGTCGAAGCGCCCGCAAAGCTGCAATTGCCGCGCACGCTGGGCGACGCGGCCAAGCGCCTTGCCGCCTCGAAGGCCGCCAAGGAGCTGTTCGGCGAGGCGTTCGTCGAGCACTACGCGGCGACCCGCGACTGGGAGCAGCGCGAATACAACAAGGCCATCACCGACTGGCAGCTTCAGCGCTATTTCGAGATCATCTGAGGAACGGCACATGGCATCGCTGAAGACGATCAGCCCGGTGGACGGGCGCGAGTACTGCACGCGTCCGCTCGCCGGCAAGGCGCAGATCGAGGCGGCGCTCGCCGCCGCGCAGAAGGCGAAGGACGGCTGGCGGCGCACGCCGCTGGCGCAGCGCATCGCGCTCGTCGCGAAGATGGTCGACGCGGTTCTCGCCAACCGCGAGGCGATCGCCGAGGAACTGACCTGGCAGATGGGCCGCCCGATCGCCCAAACGCCGGGCGAGATGCGCGGCTTCGAAGAGCGCGCGCGCCACATGCTGGCGATCGCGCCGGCGGCACTGTCCGACATCGCGCCCGAGGCGAAGCCCGGCTTCACCCGCTTCGTGCGGCGCGATCCGCTCGGCCTCGTCTTCGTGATCGCGCCGTGGAACTACCCCTATCTCACGTCGGTCAACGCGGTCGTCCCCGCACTCGTCGCGGGCAACGTCGTGCTGCTGAAGCATTCGCACCAGACTCCCCTCGTCGCCGAGCGTTACGAGGCGGCCGCCAAGGCCGCCGGCCTGCCCGCGGGCGTCTTCCAGATCCTGCACACCGACCACGCCGACGCCGCCGCGATCATCGGCGACGCGCGGGTCGATTTCGTCTGCTTCACCGGGTCGGTCGAAGGCGGCAAGGCCGTGCAGCGCGCGATCGGCGAACGGTTCATCGCGGCGGGGCTGGAACTCGGCGGCAAGGACCCGGCCTATGTGCGCGCCGACGCGAACCTCGCCCATGCGGTCGAGAACCTCGTCGACGGCGCGTTCTTCAATTCCGGGCAATCCTGCTGCGGCATCGAGCGCATCTACGTCCACGAAAGCCTCTACGACAAGTTCGTCGACGGTTTCGTCGATCTCACGAAGACGTACAAGCTCGGCAATCCGACCGACAAGGCGACCAATCTGGGGCCCATGGTGCGCGCCTCGGCCGCCGAGTTCGTGCGCGGGCAGATCGCGGAAGCCGTCCGGCAGGGCGCGCGTTCGCTCGTCGACCCCAAGCACTTCGCGGCCGACAAGGCGGGCACGCCCTATCTGGCGCCGCACGTGCTGGTCGACGTCACCCACAAGATGCGCGTGATGACCGAGGAGAGCTTCGGTCCCGTCATCGGCATCATGAAGGTCAAGTCGGACGACGAGGCCGTCGCGCTGATGAACGACAGCGAATACGGCCTGACCGCCGCGCTGTGGACGGCCGACGCCGCCGCGGCCGAACGGCTGGGAGCCGGCATCGAGACCGGCACGGTGTTCATGAACCGCTGCGACTATCTGGACCCCGGCCTCGCGTGGACGGGCGTCAAGAACACGGGGCGCGGCGCCACGCTGTCGACGCTGGGCTACGAGCAGCTCACCCACCCGAAATCCTTCCACCTGCGCACGGCACTCTAGGAAACCGCACGCCATGAACGTCAAGGGCAACTGGAACTATCCCACCACCGTCTGGGCCGGTCCCGGCCGTCTCGCCGAACTGCCGGCCGCCTGCCAGCGTCTGGGCATCAAGCGTCCGCTGCTGGTGACCGATGCGGGCCTCGCGAACGCGCCGATGGTGAAGCGCGCGATCGAACTTTCCGGTGCCGCCCTGTTCGCCAACGTGAAGGGCAATCCCACCGGCAAGAACGTCGACGACGGGCTTGCGGCACTGCGCGCCGGCAAGCACGACGGCGTCATCGCCTTCGGCGGCGGCTCGGCGCTCGACGCGGCCAAGGCGATCGCGCTGATGGCCGGCCAGAAGCGCCCGCTGTGGGACTTCGAGGATGTCGGCGACAATTTCAAGCGCGTCGATCCCGAAGCGATGCTGCCCGTCGTCGCGGTGCCGACGACGGCCGGCACGGGGTCCGAAGTGGGCCGCGCGTCGGTCATCACCAACGAAGCCGATCACGAGAAGAAGATCATCTTCCACCCGAAGATGATGCCCGGCATCGTCATCTCCGATCCCGAACTGACGGTCGGCCTGCCCGCGCACATCACCGCGGCGACGGGCATCGACGCCTTTGTCCATTGCTTCGAGGCGTATTGCGCACCCGGCTTTCATCCGATGGCGGAGGGCATCGCGCTCGAAGGCATG
Source organism: Tagaea sp. (assembly GCA_041905745.1). Lineage (GTDB taxonomy): Bacteria > Pseudomonadota > Alphaproteobacteria > CACIAM-22H2 > CACIAM-22H2 > Tagaea. Next base: position 4,542 of record JAYRKO010000020.1, read on the forward strand.
CGGCTGGTCAAGGACGAGCTACCCCGCGCCGTCGCCGACGGCAAGAACATCGAGGCGCGCGCGCGCATGCTGGCCGCGGCCAGCATGGGGGCGGTCGCGTTCCAGAAGGGGCTCGGCGGCGTGCATGCGCTCGCCCATCCGATCGGGGCCGTCTACGACACGCATCACGGCCTTACCAACGCCGTGCTGCTTCCTTATGTCATGCAGCACAACCGCCCTGCCATCGAAGGGCGGATGGGCCTGCTTGCCCGGGTGCTCGACCTGCCCCGCGCGGACTACGCGGCGGTGTTCGACTGGGTCCTCGCATTTCGCAAGGCCCTGGCGATTCCCCATACTCTCAAGGAGATCGGCGTGGACGCGGCGCGGGCGGTCGAAATCGGCCGTATGGCCGAACGCGATCCGTCGGCCGGCGGAAACCCCTGCCCCGTCGATGCGGCGGCGCTGGAACGGGTTTTCAGGCGCGCGGTTGCCGGCGACCTCGCCTGACCGGAAACCTGCTTTAACGCCGCGTTAGCGCTTTTCGGGATAGCGTCCGGCCATACGAAAACGGATGCCGTTTGCCATGTCGAAACTGGATCTTTCCGACGACGAATACTTCGCCATCGAGGACGCGCTGCTGAACAGCGCGCGCGGGCGGGCGTTCCTGCGCATGCGCGACGAGCGCCAGCGCGTGGTGTCGCTCGACGAGGCACGGCGCATGGCCGCGTCGTTCCGCGAATGGACGCTCGAGCAGATGCGGTCCGCGAAGGAGACGCAAAGCCTCGACGTGCTGCGCGCCGAACTCCAGAACATGGCCGCGCACATCCAGACGGCGAAGTCGGAAATCGCGTCGATCTACAACAAGGATCCGAAGGTCCAGCAGGCCGGCAACCGCATCAACGCGGCGACGAGCGAGCTCGACCAGATCGTCGCCTCGACCGAGCGGGCGACGTCCGACATCCTCAATGCGACCGAACGCATCATGGAAGTCTCCGGCACGCTACCGGCCGAAGCCGCCGCCGCGGCGCAGACGCTGACCGAGCAGGCGACCGAGATCTTCACGGCCTGCTCGTTCCAGGACATCACCGGCCAGCGCATCTCGAAGGTCGTCAGCACGCTGCGCTACATCGACCAGCGGGTCGCGGCGATGGTCGCGATCTGGGGTGCAGAAAATATTTCGGCGGCCCTGGTGCGCGCGGAAGACGCCGACAATCGTAGGGACTCCCATCTGCTGAACGGCCCCGCAATGCCAGGCCAAGGCCGCACGCAGGACGAGATCGACGCCCTGCTGGCAGGCGCCGGTGCCCCGGTTGCAAGCCGGCCGGAGCCGCAACCGGCGGCTCCCGCCAAGCCCGCCGAACCGCCGCGCGCGAAGCCCGAGCCCGCCGTGGCGGCCGCCGGGGCGACCGCCTCCCAGGCCGACATCGACAAGCTCTTCGACTGATCTGGTCTGGTCAATCCGGCCCCGACATCGTAAATAGGGCGCATGGAGAGCACCGAGACGCCCGCCGCTCCGACCGCGGAGCCGAAGCCGACTGCGGCCGCGGCTGCCGATGCCGCGCCGCCGCCGGCAGCGGGCGACGCGAACGTCGAGGAATATGATGCAGAGGGCCAGGACGCCCTCCATATCCTGCCGCTGCGGATCATCCCGCTCGAAACGCCGGGCCTGCGGCGGCTGCGTCTCATCAAGAACGTGCGATTGGACACGGTCGTCGAGCTCTACAAGGATCAGGGCCACAAATCGGCGCAGGTGCCGCTCGACACGCTGCACAGCGTCTTCCAGAGCTACGCCGAACCGCTGCGCCGCGACATGCCGCTGCTGCAGAGCCTCGCGAGCATTCCCTCCTTCGACGTCTACACGCTGCGCGTGGCGCTGCGCGCGCTCAATCTCAGCATCGACACGAAGAAGGAACTCCAGCTTTCCGAGGGCAAGCGGCGCGAACTGACCGAGCACATGAAGGTCTTCACGCATCCGCTGATCCAGCAGATATACGGATCCGACGATTTCCAGGTGAACGACGTCTCCGACATCATGAAGCTCATCTCCTCGCCCAACCGCGAGGACGCGCTCAAGAACCTGCGCATGATGTCGCAGAAGCTGAACGTGCCGCTGACGGAGATCCCGCGCTTCCTCGAGGATTACGGCGACACGTTCCTTTCGCTCGCCTATTTCCGTTCCTGCCTCGACCTCGTGGTGCCGCAGGTCCAGGGCTTTCTCGACTGGCTGAAGCCGCTCGAGGAAAACCAGATGATCAAGCAGGACCGCATGTCCAAGCAGATGCTGGACAAGGTCAAGGAATCGCTGTCCGGCGTGATCATCTCGCTGACCGGCCGCTTCGAGGCCTTCAACCGGAAGACCTCCGACTTCTGGAAGGACATCAACGCCGACAGCTTCTCGCGGATGAAGGACCTCGTGTTCTCCAACCACCGCTCGATCGGCGGCGTGCTGTGCGGCCTTTCGGTCAAGATGCAGCTCTGGCGCGATCGCTTCCCCACGGCCAGCGGCGGCCCCAACAAGCGCCTCGAATTCGTCCGCTCGGAGATCGTGCCGGGCATGCAGATCATCGACGAACTGGAAGCCGCCGCGCGCAAGCGCGGGATCTGACTTCGCCCTACAGCCCGCGCGTCAACGCGACCATCGCCGCGCGCCGGCGACGGAACGCGATGCGTTTGGCGTTGGCGACGACCGGGGTCATCATCCCCGAAAGCGTGCGCAGCGCCGTCGGCAGCGGTGCGGACGGCGTGACCGGCCCCGTCGCCCCCATCAGCGTCTTGAAGGCGCCGGGCAGCGCGAAATGGCCGGCCAGCGTCGTGCCCATCAGGTCGAATTCGCCGCCGCCCACGAGATCGCGGAACCCGCCGTTCATCCACAGGATCGTGCCGTCGACCGCCTCGACGATCGTGACCGCCACCGGCAGCGCGTCGAGGATTTCGGCCAGCCGCGCGTCCTCGGCATCGGGGTCGACCTCGCCGCCCGCGGCGACGGACAGCGCGTAGAGCCCCGCCCCCAGGGCAGCGATCGTCAGCGGCAGTTCGACTTGGCGCCCGAACAGCGTGGCGCGCACCGGCCCGAGGACACGCTCGGCACCGTCCGCAAGCCCCGCCACGGCCGCCGCGACCGCCATGGGGGCCCCGTCCGGAAAGACGGGGGCACCGACGCCCGCACGGTCGAAAATGGTGAAAAACGAGCCATCCGCCCAGACGAGACGGGCGGTCGACATGTCGCCGGCGGTGATGCGCATCACCGCGAAACTGTTGGCATTTTCCGAAGTATCGGACGCCATCCGGCCCTCTTCGCCGACGCGAAGGGGAAACTCTAGCGTCCGCCGGCCGTCAAGCCAAGCGACGCGCTACGCGGCTTCGGCGGCCCCGCGCTTGATGTTGAGCAGGCGGCTTACCTCGAGCACGACCAGCAGCTTGCCCTTGAGGCGGTAGATGCCGCCCGACACTTCGCGCCAGCGCGGGTCGAGCGTGTTCGGGTTGCGCTCGTAGGTGTCGGCCGACAGCGACAGCACTTCGCCGACATTGTCGACCATCAGCGCGTAGAGCTCGCCCTTGAAGTCGACGACGACGTTCATGCCCGGCTTGTCGGCGTCCCGCTTGGGCAGGCCGAGGCGGCGGCGCACGTCGAAGGCAGTGACGATGCGCCCGCGCAGGTTCAGCGCCCCCGCGACCTCGGGCGGTGCGAGCGGCACGCGCGTGATGCGCTGCGGGCCGAGCACGTCCTGCACCGTGAGGACGGGAATGCCGAAAAGCTGGTCGGCGACCATCATCGTGACGAAGTCGTTGGCGATGTCCGCACCGGCGGCCTTGACGGAACCCGAATGGTCGGCGGGGACGAGGGCGTTGCTCATCGTTGTATCTCCTGGATCGCTGCCGTCACTGCGCCGCTGCGACGCGCGCGCCGGCGCTCAGCTCGTTCAGCGAGGCGAGAAGCCCCTCGCGGTCGAGCTTCGGGATGAAGTCCGTGAAACCGACGCGACGCGCGCGCTCGATGTCCTGCGGATGGGTGTGCGAGGAAAGCGCCAGGATCGGCGTCTCGCGGAAGCGGTCGTGGCGGCGCAGCGCCTCGGCGAACTCGAAGCCGCTCATTCCGGGCATCTCGATGTCCGAAACGACGATGTCGAACTCGCGCCCGGCCTCGCACATCGCCAGCGCCTGCGTGCCGGTATCGGCCGTCGTCACCTCGTAGCCCGCCACCGACAGGATCGGCTGGAGCAGGTTGCGGAAGAACGGGCTGTCGTCGACGAGCAGGAGGCGGCGCGTCTGCGACTGGCCGAACGGCGAATCCGCCTTGCCGAACCAGTCGCCGAAGGCCAGCGACAGGTAGTGCGCCGTGTCGATGACGTCGGTCGCCTTGCCCGAGATGATCGCCGAACCGACCATGCCCGGCCGGACATTGTTCATCTCGACCTCGAGACGCTCCTCGACGATGTCGACGATCTCGTCGACCAGCAGGCCCATGTTCCGGTTGCGGTCGGCGAAGACGAGGATCGACTGGCGGCCCTCGTTGCGGATGGCGTAGGACGGATCGATCGTGACCAGCGGCATGAGCTTGCCGCGATACTGCAGCACGGGCTTGCCGTCCGAGAACTCGATCGTGCCCGCGTCGGTCTCTTCCAGACGCGCGATGAGCGACAGCGGCACCGCCTTGGGCGCCTGGCCGCCGGCCCGGAACACCAGCAGCGCGATGCGCTGGCTTTCGGTCTTGGTGCGCTCGTCGGACTGCGCGGCCGCGGCCTGCTCGCCCATCGAGGCGGATTCGCCCGAGGCGGCCGCGATCCCGTTGGGGTCGAGGATCATGATGACCGAGCCATCGCCCAGGATCGTGTTGCCCGAGAACATCGAGATGTCGCGCAGGATGGGCGCCACCGGCTTCACGACGATTTCCTCGGTGTCGAACACGCGGTCGACCATGATGCCGAACGTGTAGGTGCCGACCTGCGTGACGACGATGAAGCTCTCCGAGGCGTCCACGCCGCGCTCGTCGCCGAGCCGCAGCATGTCGTGGAGGCTGACGAGCGGCAGCAGGCGGTTGCGCAGGCGCAGGAACGGCGAGTCGTTGACGCGCTCGATCGTCGTCTCCGACCCGGTCGTGGCGCGCACGAGTTCGAGCACGCTGATCTGCGGGATGGCGAAACGCTCGCCCGAGCATTCGACGACGAGTGCCGAGACGATCGCCAGCGTCAGCGGGATCTTGATGACGAAGCTCGTGCCCTTGCCGCGCTGGAACTTGAGCTCGACCGTGCCGCCGATCTTCTCGATGTTCGTGCGCACGACGTCCATGCCGACGCCGCGGCCCGAGACCGACGTGACGACGGCCGCCGTCGAGAAGCCCGCCTTGAAGATGAACTGCGCGATCTGTTGGTCGCTGAGGGCGGCAGCTTCCGCTTCCGTGCAGACGCCGTTCTGGATCGCCTTCTGCTTGATCTTGTCGATGTTGAGGCCGCGACCGTCGTCGGCGATCTCGATGATGATGTGGCCGCCTTCGTGGAAGGCATTGAGATTGACGCGGCCCGTCTCGGGTTTGCCGGCCGCGCGGCGCTCCTCGGGCCGTTCGAGCCCGTGGTCGGCGCAGTTGCGCACGAGGTGCGTCAGCGGGTCCTTGATGAGTTCGAGCACCTGCCGGTCGAGCTCGGTGTCCTGACCGTGCATCTGCAGGTCGATCTTCTTGCCCAGTTCGTGGCTGAGATCGCGGATCAGGCGCGGCAGCTTCGACCACGCATTGCCGATCGGCTGCATGCGCGTCTTCATGACGCCTTCCTGCAGTTCCGAGGTGACGTGGTTGAGGCGCTGGAGCGGGCCGGAGAACTCGCTGTCCTTCTGCGAACGCAGGATCTGGAGGAGCTGGTTGCGCGTCAGGACGAGCTCGGAAACCATCGTCATCAGGTTTTCGAGGACGTCGACATTGACGCGGATCGACGAGGCGGCGACGGCGGATTCGGCGACTTCGCCGCGGGCTTCCTTGCCCGGCGCCTTGGCGGCCGGTGCGGGAACCGGGGCTGCGGCCTGCGGGGACGGCGCGGGGGCCGGCGGCGGCGCATTCTGGGCCGCGAGCGCATCGGCGACGGCGGCCGTCTTGTGGGCGGGGACGGGCACGAAGCCGTGCTCGTCGGGCTCCGGCTCGGCCGGCGCCGGCGCCAGCGCCTGGAGCGCAACGCCCGGAGCGGCGGGTGCCGCCGCTGCCGCGACGCCCTTGCCGCTGGCGTAGTCGTTGAGGCGCTGGATGAGATCGGCGTCGTCGCCTTCGGGCTCGGCTTCCGTCTGTTCGAGGACGGACAGCAGGCTCTTGATGCGGTCGAGGGATTCGAGAATGAGCGTGACGGCCTGCTCGTTGGGATTGAGCTTTCCGTCGCGGATCAGGTCGAGGAGGTTTTCGCCGGCATGCGCGACCTTCTCCAGGCGCGGCAGGCCGAGGAAGCCGCACGTGCCCTTGATCGTGTGCATGATGCGGAAGATGCTGCCGACGAGCCCGGGATCGTTCGGGTTCTGCTCGAGCTTGACGATCTCGGTGTCCAGCGTGCCGAGATTCTCGTTCGTCTCGGTCAGAAAATCGCGCAGAAGATCGTCCATAATCCCTCTCCGTCCGCGGCGCCGGGCGGCCCCTGCCGCCACCACGCCCGTTCCACTCGGTGCAGTTTTAACCTTAGCGGAGTTACCGAAGCGTTTACACCCGATCGGGTCGGGCGTACTCAGGTAGTGCTTTGATTTCCCGACATAAGTTGGGGGTCGCCCGCGACAATTTCGCGCACGAAGCGGATATGGAGCCGCAGATTGAAAAGCGCGTCCGCATAGCCGGCCGGGACCTTCAGATCGCCGGCCCTCGATTGTAGCTCGTCGAGTTCCGCAACCAGCGCCGCACGCCGGGCCGCATCGTCGGTCGCGCGAAGGTCCGCCTCGATCTGCCGCAACTGCTTGTATTTGGAGAAGATCTTGGCGCGGATCTGCCAGCGATAGGCCGGCGGCGCCACCCGCATCAGCGGGATCATCAGCGTGACGAACGGGATCAGCATGACGAGGCTGCGTTCGATCAGCACGGCCGCCCAGAACGGCAGATAGCGCAGCAGGAAGCTCGGCCCGCGCTCGATCAGGCGCTCGGCGTCCTCGTGCAGTTCGAAATCGGCGAAGCGCGTCGTCGGGAACGTTCCGGCCGGGGCGAAGATCTGCCGCGATCCGTGGATTTCCTTCGCCGCGCGCAGCAGGAGCTGGACGAGTGCGGGATGGAGATCCTCGCGCGCGACGAGCTGCGCCACCGGCGCCAGCAGGATCGTGTCGTCGGCCGGCAGGTCGCGCGCGAGATCGAGCGCACCCGACGGCAGCACGATCGACGACAGGAACGGGAACAGGTGCTTGTAGGCCGCGTGCCGCTCGAAGCTGTAGAGGCGGAACTGCCCCCCGGCCAGCAGATCGGCCAGAGCTGCCGGCGCCGTCGCCGACACGAAGAAGGCGGCGTCGGCCGCGCGCGTGCGCAGGGCCTCGAACGACGCATCGGTGCCGATCGCCTGCGCCTCGACGTCCCTGCCGACGTCGAGCCCGTTGGCGCGCAGCACCTGGCGCACGAGGATCTGCGTTCCCGACCCGTCGCGGCCGATCGCGACGCGCCGGCCGCGCAGGTCGTGGAGCTTGTCGACCTTCACGTCGGTGCGCACGACGAGCCACACGGGCTCGTAGAAAACCGACGCGAGTGCCACGAGACCGGGCGAGCCTTCCTCCGAGCCGACCCCACCCTGCACCAGCGCCACGTCGACCCGCACGTTCGGATCGTTCATCCGGCGCAGGTTGTCGACGGCCCCCGCCGTTTCGAGGATCTCGACCTTCACGCGGTCGCGCGCGAGGATTTCGGCATATCGCCGGGCGAACGCGATGTAGGCGCCGCCCTGCGCGCCCGCCGCGAACACGAGCCGGTCGGGCGGCGGCGGCGCCACATAGCGCAGCGCCACCGCGAAGCCGGCCGCGATCAGCACGATCACGAGCCCGTAGACCTTCAGGAACTCACGCATCCCGGCCATGGATCGGCCCCCCGCCGATGTCGATCAGAAGCGAATGGACGCCGCGCACGACCAGATTGTCCGACCAGCGCAGCGTCTGCGGCGCCAGTGCTATTTCCGGCAGGCGTTCG